>JAFGHO010000073.1 GCA_016930085.1 Spirochaetales bacterium | reverse complement strand
TCACTCATATTTTATCATTTGTGAGTATTCTTGTCTTTTATTTTTCTATATTATAAGCATTTATTGGTGCGAAAGTTGAGTTATTAATATTATATGTATTTAATGAAATAATTTTTAAATAAATAAGAAAACAGATAATAATAATCATATGTTTATCGAAATAAAAAATATGAAATATCATAGTATATGGAAAAAGTTAAAACCAAGAAATAATGAAACTATTAATATGGAGACATTTGACTCTTATATAGCTAAAAAAAGAAATTTTTTACACAATTGGCCAGAATCAGCGATTGAACAATTAATTTATAGGCATTTTAGACAAGCACCTGAAATTTTAAAAGGCAAAAACCCAAATGATTTTCATTTCACTGAAATTCAATTATCATCAGAAAGAATATATAAAACAATATCTTTCAATAATGGAGAATGGATTGATTCAATTGGTTCTAAAATTATAAAAACACACGATAATCTCAAAACAGGGTTGATGAAATATATGTTAGATAATGGAACATGGCCAACGGAAATAATTGTAAAGAAAATAGATGATAATTCATATTCTATTTTTGAAGGTCACAAACGACTTGCATATTTAAAATATTTAACAAAGATAGATTATTCAAAATTGCAGAAATATCATGATCTTTTTGTTTTATATGAAAATTAAAATGTTGCATAACCTTATGCTTTCACTAGAGTTTTGTAATAGAATATTTGGATGTTGTATGAAAGGAAGCAAAGAAGTAAAATATGAAACCAGGCAGGAAAAATATGGTACCGATTAAATTAAATTGATATGTGATAAACCTATTTCAGGTATTGATGAGGAGATTTTTCATTAATTCCATTAATTACCTTCCATTAACGGAATTGAAAGATAATAGAAAATTTTCTGCCTATAACGAGTAATATGTCTCTTCGCTTTTTTTAGCTAATAGTAGCCTTCAGCCGGCTTTTATATTCGCGGGGTTATGAACAAAATCTTAATTCATGGAAAGATGATGTTGATATGAATAAATATTATAATATCGGAAAAGATTTATTAGGATTATGTGAAACACCAAAGACTTTAATTGATGGTATCTCTAATGCATCTAAATTAGATATTACTACCATCGCACTTGAATTAATTTGTTTCAGATATTTTTGTATTGATATTAGCATTTTTAGGCTTAATTTAGAACAAAAAGTTATATCATTATTACGTGATGGCTTTAGTGAATGCTTTTTTGATAATATAGAAAAATTATATCCTAATTTTAGCTCTAAATTCCTCGAGAATAGAATAAATAAATATACTAAGGTGATAAAAAAATATTTAGAAAGGCCCACTGAAATTTATATACATCTTGGACGAGCTTTCTCTGAATATTGTGGAATGAATGATCTAAAAGTCGAAATGATGATTGGTCTATATTATCATTCAATATTTACATCAATTGTTGGATATTTTAAAAAAACTAAATTGTATCCTTGATTTTGGGTTAACTCAAATAAAAAACTTAAATTAGTTACCACCCCCCCCTCTCACTCCCTCTACCCGGCCGGCCCCATGTCCTTAAGCATGGTGAAGATGACTTCCTGCGCGCGGATCTTTCGTCCCGCCGTGTTTTCCCGTATCCTGTTTTCGAAATGGCTGTTCAGTATCCTCGCCTTTGTGTTGTCCGACCACTGGATGTCGAGATATTTCCTCAATTCGTACTGGATCGATTTGTCGTAGATAGGGCAGGTCACCTCGACCCGTCCGTCGAGGTTCCGCGCCATGAGGTCCGCGGAGGAGATGAAATATTTCTCGTCCCCGCCGTTGTGGAAAATGAATATCCGGGAATGTTCGAGAAACTTGTCGACGATGCTGATCGCCTCGATGTTGTCGCTCACCCCCGGAACGCCGGGAACGAGTGAAACCATGCTCCGGACGATGATCTTTATCTTCACCCCCGCCCCGGAGGCGTCATAGAGCGCCCGGATAATTTCCGTGTCCACCAGGTTGTTCAGCTTGAAAAAGATCGATGCCTCCTCGCCCTTTTGCGCGTTTTTCGTCTCCTTCGCGATGAGTTTGAGGATCTTCTTTCTCGTTGAAAAAGGCGAGACGATGAGGTGGCTGTATTCGGTGACCTTGTAGGTGTGTTCGAAAAACTCGAATATGCTGTCGACTTCACCGGTAAGCCGCTTGTCCACGGTAAAGAGGCAATGATCGGAATAGATGCGGGCCGTGTCCTCATTGAAATTGCCCGTCCCGATGATTGCGTACCGCGTCAGCCGCTGCCTGACGGCCCGCGTGATGAGGCATATTTTCGAATGCACCTTGAGGCCGGGGATGCCGTACAGCACCTTCGCCCCCTCACTCTGGAGTTTGTTCGCCCAGTTGACGTTCGCTTCCTCGTCGAACCGCGCCTGAAGCTCCAGAACGACCATGACGGATTTCCCGTTTTTCACCGCGTTGATGAGTGCGTTGATCACGCTCGAGTTCCGCGCGACCCGGTACAGCGTGATCTTGATCGAGCGGACGCCCGGGTCGATCGACGCCTCCCTGAGCAGATCGATGATGTAGTGAAACGAGTGATAGGGAAAGTGAAGGAGGATATCCCGCTGGTGAATCGTATCGAGGAGTATTTTATTCTGCACTACGTCCTTTTGCATGAGGACGGGAAACGAGGCGTATTTGAACCGTTCCTCATTGAAATCGGGAAACTCGATAAAATCCTTGAAATTATGATACCGGGCGCCCGCGATGAGGGTGTCGTTTTTCGTCAGATGAAGTTTCTTCATCAAAAACTGAAGGAGATCTTCGGAAATGGACGCGTCGTAGATAAACCGGACCGGATTTCCCTCGCGCCGCTGTTTGAGGCTTTTGACGACTTTCTTGATGATACTCTGGGACAGATCGTCCTCGATGTCGAGTTCGGCGTCGCGGGTGAGTTTTATCGTGTAGGCCTCGATCGTGTCGAACCTGAATATGGAAAAAATCTCTTCCAGCCCGAACCGTATGACATCGTCGAGGAGGATAATGTACCGGTTGCCATTTTTCTGGGGAAGGAGAAGAAAACGGGAAATATTGTCCGAGGGAACTTCGATGAGGGCGTATTTGGGTTTTTTCAAGCCGTCTTTCCGGGAAAGACGGACGGCCAGGTAGATGGATTTGTCTTTCAAATCGGGAAAGCGTTCGACCTGGTCGATCATGATCGGGATCAGTTTCGGCCGGACGATTTTCCGGAAATAATCCCGCACATACGTTCCCTGTTCGCGGGTGAGTTCCCCTTCGTTGATGATATATATTTTTTCTTCCGCGAGTTCATCGAGAATCAGGTTATAGGTACGGTTGAATGCCTCCTGCTGGTTCAGGACGATACGCTCTATCTTCTCGAGAATGGCCCTGGGATTACGGCCGAAAATTTTTTTTGCCTTTTTCCCCAGATTGGAAAGACGTTTGAGGGTGGCCACCCGTATCCTGAAAAACTCGTCGAGATTGGACGAAAAAATGCCCAGAAATTTGATCCGTTCGATGAGGGGAACCTCCGGATTTGCCGCTTCCTGCAACACCCGTTCATTGAACGACAGCCAGCTTATTTCTTTGGGTACGAAACGTTCGTTTTCCATATTCATTGTCCCGCCGGCCGGACTTTCCTCCTTCGTGCATATCCGGTACGTCCCGATTATACTATGCGGTATGTAAAAAGAAAAGTCCTGCGGGCGTCTAATCCTTTCTCTGAACCGGGTTTTCCGATGCGGCGATATCGATTCTCGTCTCTTCTTTTGGTCCGGGCTTCTCATGCTGCGCGGATTTGTTTTTCTTAGCCCCGGCTTTTCTTACGGATTTGATAAAGCCGCGGGCGATCTCGTAGGCCCACATCCTGATAGAGGGCGTTTTCTTTATTGCAACATCCGTGTCATAGGATTTCAGCAGGTCCGCGATCCGTTCCTCGAGTTTTTCCGCGACTTCCTTTGTCCGGGCGCGGTAATATCTCGCGAGACGTTTCGGATATTCGAAAAACGACACCTTACCGGTTCCGTTCGCACATTTTTTCCACTCATTTATATTGAACGTGACGACCAGCGTGGCGCATTTGGGCAGTTTTTCCGTGAAGCCCTTTGCGAGAACGTGCGCGAACCCGGTAATGGAAGGATCGTGACCAAAGACGATCACCGAACCGGTCTTGTTATCGAGGCTTTTGATCATATCGAGAAACGACTGTGAGGAAATGTCGTTGTAAAGTTCATCTTTGAGCATGATCTTTTTGACCGGATACCCGAATTCCTTCGCGTACACCTGCGCGGTCTCCAGGGCCCGGTTCGCGGGACTCGATATAAAGAGATCGGGCACCGGAATTTCCCGCTTTCTCAGTTTTTTACTCATTTTTTCCGCCTGCCGCCTCCCCTTTTTTTGAAGCGACCGGACGAAATCCGGAAGCCCTTCTTCCCTTTCCACCGCCAGGGCGTGCCGCACAAGGATTACCTGTTTCATTAACCTGTTCCCCCTTTTTTTAACTATATCATCAAACCGGGATAATTGCCGGACGATAATTTCCGTAAAAAAGAAACCTGCCGCCGGAATAAACGGACACGTTCACTCTTGTTATGAAAATAATGTAATTGGTTTTTCTCCCTGAATCAATAGATTATCCGGAATTCATCCGGTGAAAACCGATAATTTCAGCGGAGAAAAAACATCAGGATTCGACAATGAAAAATATCGTGTGAAGTCCGCCTGCTATTCCCTCTATCGCCTTGACGATCCCCCCGGCGAGTCCTCCGGCAAAGGCTTTATCGACGATATCGTTTTCGATGAGGTAATCACGCAGCCAGTTTACCGCCTTTTCAGAGGCGTCTTCGGCTTCGTCCGTGGAAGGCAATGCCACGACAGTGCCCGTGACGACAACCGCCTGTCCCGTCCCGTATTGCTTGTCCGAAAAGACGACGGCATTTCCCGTCCGGTCTTCAAGACTGATTATCGAGAGTCCGGCAAACGGGACAGTGATCACGTTCACGACATTTCCCGCAACGGTCACCTCCCTGCCCGCGAAATCTTCCGGATTATCTCTGATCGCCCCGATGGCCGTACTGCATCCGCCCGCCAGAACGAGAACGACAAAAACCCCGGTTGAGATGAACATCGTTCTTCCTTTCATGAAACCTCCCCCGACATATGTCGTACGACATATGTCGTAAATTATATTTACCCGGCCGCCTGTACAGCGTCGTCAGATTACTTTCCCTTCCTTACGCTTCCTTTCAGGGTATCGGGCACGTACATGATGCTTTTCGGTTCGATCGCATACGCCCGCCTGAAATCATCGACCGCCTTCCCCGTCTGATTCCGCTGGAAAAAGGTCATCCCCCGATAGATGAGCGCCATCACGTGATTCCCGTCGAGCAGAAGCACTCCGGTAAAATCCTCTTCGGCCCTTTCGTATTCATTCATCGCAAAAAAAACCGCGCCGCGAAGATACGGGAACTCCGCATTATCCGGTTCGAGACCGATTGCGGCCGTAAAATCCCGAACCGCTTTATCATATCGTTCGAGCAGGAGGTTCAACTCGCCCCTGTTTTTATAACATGTCGCGCAAAAGGGATTCAGGGAAATCGCCTCGGCGTGATCGCTGAAAGCATCTTCATAGCGGTGCAGCGAGGCAAAGGTATTTCCCCTGTTGTTATAGATGACGGCCAGCCCCGGCGCATACGATGCGGCCCTGTCGAAATAGCCCAACGCGGCCTGATAATCGAATGTGTGGAAGGCAAAAAGCCCGAGCGCATTATAATACACACCGGCAATCTCCCGTGCCCCCATCGCTTTAAAATACATCCCGCCCGGAAACTTCTTCCCGCCCCCGCTGTAGCGCTTTCTGATATCGTCATCCGAAAGCACTTCCCCGGTGGTAATATCGAAGTCGAATGCATTCCGCCCGTCCTTCCAGCGGAGAATAAAGCGGTTGGGTATCCGCACCGGATAAAGGGGCCACGAGAGTTCTTCGGCGACGGCGAGAAAAACAAACATTCCCGTATCGTGGTCGTACCGGTGGCCGGGAAGCGAAAGCGAGACGAGGTTTATCGATTTCTCCTCCCTGTATCGCAGCCCGAAGTCGTCATCGAGCATTCGAAGCGTCTGCGCAAGGGCCGCCCGGGGGTCGTCCGCGGTCCCGGACAACGTTCGGGCGGCCTTGACGAGTCCGCCTAAAATCGAACAGGTTTCCTTTATATCCGATGCTTCCACGAACGTCGATTCGAGGTAGAGAAGGGGGATGATATCGTTTCCGGCCGAAAGTCCGCTGTCCGAGGCCGATACGGCCATATCGGAAAAACCGCGGGGAACCGTGATACCCGTTTCCCCGAGTACGTCCTCGATTGTTTCGTTCGATCCCCCTTTCCCGACCGAAAGGCATGAGGTAATCGTGAATACAAGGATGAATGACGGTATGAGTATCCGAAGGATCGTCCCGGCGTTTGTCTTTATCACATCGACCTCCCGTATGCAATACACATGGTACAGAAAAATACTCAAGAATGCAAGCAACGGCAAACCGGGATCCTTCCTTGAACGGTTTCCGGTACGGCCGGGGAAATACCGCTGCGACAGTGGGAAATAAAAAACCGGAATCTCGATAAAAACGGAATAAAGGTGTCCCATAACATATTGACTCAGTTTGTGCAATTCTATATCCTTTTTACATATTTACGCGTTGCTTTACATGACCGTGCCGAAAAACAAAAAACCGGTTCACCGATTTCGGAAAAAGAGCCGTATCGGTAAAGCATCCGGGCAGGAGGGGATTTTTTCTGCGTGAAAATTCCCCCCAAATGATGTGTTACCGGGATATGTGGCTTAGTCGCAGGTAACAGGAAGAAGATATTGTGAAAACTCACGACATCAATATCATTTTGGTTGAAGACAATCCGGGCGATGCGCGCCTAATCAAGGAAGCTCTTTCCGAAAGCGAAAAAATCGGCGCCACCATCGAACACGTCGTCCGCATGAGCGAACTGATCGACCGGTTCAAAGAGCGTACCTTCGATCTTATTATCCTCGATCTGACGCTTCCGGATGCAACGGGGCTCGAAACGGTCCGCCGGACGAATTCGCTCGCCCCTGAAACACCGATCGTTGTCCTCTCCGGACTCACCGACGAAGAACTGGCGATAAAGGCCGTCCAGGAAGGCGCGCAGGATTACCTCGTCAAAGGCCAGGCGGACAGCCGTGTACTGGAGAGGGTCATTCTCTACGCACTCGAAAGAAACCAGGCGCGCATCAGGATCGGCGCTTTGAGGGACGAACTCCAGCGGGCCCTGCTTGAAATCGATGAAGAGCTTGAAATTTCGGCGAACATTCAGCGGCGGATCATTCAGCAGAATATACCGGATAAATGGGCGAAGAGAACGAGCGTGTATTATGCCTTTGCCAAAAAGATCGGCGGAGACCTCTTCGATATAATTCCGATCAATGACCTGACAACCGCCTTTGTTATCGCGGACGGCAGCGGGCACAACGTGCACGCGGCTTTTCTCTCCATTATGTTCAAGCTGTCGTTGCGCCACCAGGTGTTTTCATCGAAGGGGCCGGCGGAACTCATCGAAGGCATCAACACAGAACTGCAGCCCTATTTTCTCGAGAATATGTTCTTTACCTCCTTTGCCGCCTGGGTCGACGAACAATCGAACAGACTCGTCTACTCGACGGCGGGACATCCCGCGCAGTACCTCCTTTCACCCAAACGGGATAAAATCTTCAGACTCAAGAACGACGGTATTCCCCTCTGCATCAACCTCAATACCGAATATGAAGTTTCGTCAGTTTCCATTGAAAAGGGGGACAAACTCGTCCTCTTTACCGACGGCATCTATGCATGGCTGGATGACTGCGGCGAACGTTTTTGCGAACAGAGTCTTGTCGGGATATTGAGGGAACATATGGCATTGAAACCCGAAGCATTGAAACAAAAAATAATTAAAAACAAGGAATCCGTCGAAGGAGAGATAATCGGCGATTATTCGGATTGCATCGACGATGCCATCCTCATCGTTGCGGAATTATAGGATCCGCCATGCAACCTGTCGTCGAAAAAAGGGAGCGGGACGAATCGGTCTATTACACAATCCGGTGGTCCAGGTTGACGAAAGTCGACAAATACACGATCGCCTCCGCCGTGCCCGCGGTCGGCGGCATTTTCGAACTCTACTATGAGGATGTAAAAAAGAAACTCAACCTCTTTTTCGTTTCAAAGGCATGGTTCGGTGGGCTCAGAAACCAGATCAGGAAACAGACCGATCCCGAACTCGAAGACGACCCTTACAGAAAGAACATTCTCAACACCTATCCCTGTTACTATCGTTACACCATGCTCGAATCCTCATCCGATATGGCGGATATCCTCTTCTTTTTCGCACAAACGTATTTTCCACACAAAATGAAGGCCGAAGATTCGGGAAGGTACGAACAGATTTTCATCAAGGAATTATCCGACGACAAGATCGTCACGATTTAGCCCGTTTCTTCTAAAAGAGATTCCCCCGGTTGAGCATGAATCCGGGGTCGAAGGCGCGTTTTACTTCCTTCATTTCATCGATTCCCTTCACTCCGTACATCAGAAGCAGAAGGTCCCGTTTCAACTTTCCGGTTCCGTGTTCGGCGGCGATCGTCCCGCCCATACGGCATACGCGTTCCGCCCATGTTCTGTAAAGCATCCTGCCTTTATCGTATTCCGCTTTGCCGCGGGGAAGGATATTGACGTGAAAATGGTTGTTGCCGATATGCCCGAATATGACGTAATCGAGGGATTCTCTCAGGAGATCGGTTCGATAGAGGGAGTATACTTCGTCAAGCCGTTCGTCCGGAACCGCCATATCGGTACCGAGTTTCGTTATGGAAGGATCCGCTTTTCTCAGGCCGTCGATATGGAGGTTGACCGCTTCAGGCACCGCATGCCTGAAAGCAACGAGGGGTTCCATCTCACGGGCGTTTGTCGCGATCCACGTCTCGTCTTCGCTTCCGCCGTGCGCGGTGATGGTTTCCGACAATGCCATGACCGCCTCGCCGACCTCGTCTTCCGTCCGGCCTTGGTATTCGATATACACCGCGCTTCCCGACCCTTCCGGAACCGTCCGGATGGATGAAAAAGCGGGATTGCATGATTTCTGTTCCATAAGAAGACGCAGGGCGTTGCCGTCGAAAAACTCTATCGCCTGAGGTTTCATCCCTTGCATCCGGCCCTCCCCTTCCCGGTGTGTGTCGCCCCTGACCGACCGCACGACATCGAGTGCGGCGGCTTCATCCGGAAGAAAAACGGTAAGCCCCCACACATGGGGCGGTCTGGGCACGAGCCGGATGAACATCCCAGCGACAACGCAGAGGGTTCCTTCGGAACCGATAATGAGATCGATGAGATCCATGTCACGGCCGGTGTAATAACCGGCCGCGTTTTTTATTGCGGGCATGGTATAAGAAGGGAGTTCCCCCGATACCACCAGGCCGTTGTCGCATGAAAAGGAAAACCGGCGCCCCAGCACCAGGCCGTCACCGCGCCGGAGACTCGCGGTCGAACCGTCCGGGAGGACCACCGTCAATCCTTCGACATACCGCCTCGTTCCCCCGTAGAAAAACGAACAGGCGCCTTTCGCATCGCAGGCGACCATCCCGCCGAGTGAGGCCGAGGGTTCCGTCGGGTCGGGCGGGAAAAAGTAAGGGACATCATTTTTCAGACGTTCGAGCGCTTCGTGCGATTCTTTGTCCCATGACGCTGTTGAAAAGCTTTTGGTGAGTATCGTTTCCCTGAGTTCGGCAAGGGTGAGGCCCGGTTCGACACCGAGGAGGTAATTCCGGTTGTTTTCATCGAATCGAAGCGAGTATATCCTTTTCATTCCGGAAAGGTTCATGATATGGCCGCCTTGCGGAACCGCTCCCCCCGCAATGCCGGTACGCGCCCCCTGGACCGTGACGGGCGTCCCCTCTTTTTTCATCGTCTCGAGTACAGCGGCGATCTCTTCTCCGGTCTCGGGAAAGGAAATGGAGGACGCCTCTCCGTGCAGCCTCGATTCATCTCGCAGATATTCCGCTATGTGTTCCCGTCGATGGTCGATAAGAGACATTTTTTTCTCCCGTTACTCTTCGAAGTGCATTCGATACCGCCCCGACAAGCATCGAGGCCGGCTCATTCCCCTTTATCCGTTCGAAAGGGTCTTGCGGGAAGCCCTTCCCTGTTGAAAAGGCCGGGGGACGCCGTACCGCTCCACGCATAACGGACCGCTGCCGGATGTTCAACCCCGACGCCTCTCACGATGACCGTATCCCCCTCGATGACCGCTTCCGCGGGCACGAACGACATGTCCGGTCCCGCGATGGTAAACGCCGAAAGGGGCTTCCCGTCCACGGAAACGAGGCCGCTCCCCGTATGATCGAAATGAATCACCGCGGTACCGCCCGATATCGTCATTTCCCTGAAGACCGGTCCGGAACTCACCAATCCGGTTTTCCCGTAGAGATGCTTCATCGCAAGAAGGGCAAGGCGTTCTCCCACTTCCCGCTTTCTCGAGGGGTGAATGTCTTTCAGTTCCCCCACATCGACCGTTACCGCCATTGCCGTATTCTCGACCGCAAGACACGCTTCCTGTGCCTCCCACATCCGGGGGAGGATTCCCTCATTCCCGTAATCATAGGGAGGAAGCTGGACATAGTAGAACGGAACGTTTCCCTGGCCGAAGACGCTTCGCCAGCCGGCAATGAGTGCTTTCAGCTTGTCCGAATAGATCATCCCGTCACCGACATTCGATTCACCCTGGTACCAGAGAAACCCCCTCAGGGCGAGCGGAACGACGGGCGCGATCATGGCATTGTAGAGTGTTTCCGGTTTGAGGCGGGCATATTCATAAATACCTTCAAAAGGATGCTTTGCATCGCCGTTTTTTTTCTTTTCTTCGTCGTACGCTTTGTCAGCCGCGACAAGCTCGTCGAAATAACGGGAAAGCGCGGGTGTTGACTTCAACGCTTCTTCGGGAATCCATGGTTCAATGGCGCTTCCCGAATACGCCGAAACGATAAGCCCGACGGGGATCCGAAGCTCGTTATACAGTTTCCTCCCGAAGGTATATGCCACTGCGGAAAACCCCTTCCAGCCCAGGGAAACGACATTGTCACGATTGCTTTCCACCCAGATGGAGGAAACAGTTTCCCGGGGAAATGGACTTGCGTTCTCCGGAATCAGGAAAAGTCTGACCGCCGGGTAGTCGGTATCCCTGAGTTCGTTTCTCCGGTCCGCGATACCGGACATTCCCATGGCCATATTGGACTGCCCGGAACAAAACCAGATCTCTCCCACGAGGACATTCCCGAACCTTCTGCCCAGCTCCCCGTTTCCTTCGATGGAGTCTCCTTCCGCAGGAAGATAGTCGACGGTCATTTCCCCCGGATCAAAAGAAACGTCGATGGGATCGAGGGTCACACGCCACTTCCCGTTCTCATCCGCTAGCGCTTTTTTTTCCTGCCCCGCGAACGTGACGAGAACGGTCTTTCCCGCCTGAGCGGTACCCCAGACAGGAACCGGTTTCCCCGCCTGCACGACCATATTGTTGCTGAACAGGGAGGCGGGCGAGATATTCTGCGTGATGATGTTTCCGCTTTTTACAGAAAGGCAGCCGGTGAGACCGACAAGGACGGCGGCGGCCGTTATTGCGAATAACGTCAATGGATAATGAATAAACGGTTTATCACCGTATAAAAAACGCATGTGTTTTCTCCTTGCCGCGTTTGATTGGAAGAATGGATCGCGTACCGCCGGCCGGCTACAGCTTCACCGCTTCTTCAAACTTGATATCGAAGGCGATAATACCGATCATGTTTTCCTCTTCATCGAATACCGGTGTTGAAACGGTAATGCAGAGTCTTCCCGTGAATCGTGATACATAGAGGTCCGTGACATGGATCTTCCCGTCTTCATTGGGCTTGATAAACCAGTCGCTGGCGGCAAAATCGTCATTGGTAAAATTGAGATATTTGTCCTTGTCCGTTACCTGGGTGATATTATGGATCATCCGGTGGCCTTTGGGGTCTGTGAAAAGAATGAGCTGGATAAAGGGATTTTCCTCGATGATTTTCTGGAGAAGCAGTTCGATCCGTGTTTCATCACGCGCAATCAGATCCGGATGTTTTCTGAGCGGCTGAATGACATCGGCCGCGACGCTTCTCACCTTTTCCTTGAGGCGGTCGAAATCGCTTTCAAAGTAGTCGGGGAGGAATTTTCTGGCAAGCCACATCATCTCCTCGTCGGATATACCGACCGACCTCCCGTCGTTATACTGTCCGACGACCCAGTCGTAGATTTTCTTGACACCGGGATGATGTTTGTCGATACGCCCTTCGGGCGGAAGCTGAAGCTGGGCGTTGAGCCACCAGGCAATACCCGCTATTCCGGATTTGTCAGTGATAAGCACACCGATCGGCCGGTTCAGAAGCTTTTCCGTGTCGAATATATTGTATATCTCCTCGTTCTTTATCATACCGTCTGCGTGAATCCCCGCCCGCGTGACATTGAAATCCTTTCCCACAAAGGGGTAATTATCCGGAATATCCTTGTGCAGGTGCTTTTCAAAATAACGGGCAAGCTCGGTAATCATGGAAACGTCGATGCGGGGATCGGGCCCCTTGATGGAAATATATTCGATAATGAGGGCTTCGAGGGGGGAGTTACCCGTCCGCTCGCCGATACCGAATATCGCCGAATTGACCGCCGAACACCCGTAAAGCCACGCGGCCGTGGAGTTCGCGTGAACCTTGTGAAAATCGTTGTGGCCGTGCCATTCGAGGCATTCGGAGGGCACACCCGCCTCCGAGATCATCGCATGGACGAGTTTCGGAACGGACCGGGGTAAAACGCAGGCGGGATTCGGATCGGCGAACCCGAGGGTATCGCAAAGCCGTATCTTTATATTGATCCCGCTTTCCTCGCGTAACTTCATGAGTTCCTGGGCGAACGGGATGACAAAGCCGTAGATATCCGCCCTCGTAATATCTTCGAAATGACAGCGCGGAACAATCCCTTCGTTCAGGGCTTCCCTGACGACATCGAGGTACTGTTCCATTATTTCACCGCGGCTGCTTTTCAATTTCAGGTAGATATGGTAATCCGATGCGGAGGTGAGGATTCCTGTTTCCTTGAGACCCATCTGTTTCACAAGCTGGAAATCCGCCTTCACCGCCCTTATCCAGCCGGTAATTTCCGGGTACATGTATCCCAGCTCGAGGCATTCCTCGACCGCTTTTCTGTCCTTGTCGCTGTAGAGAAAGAATTCGCACTGGCGGATGATCCCCGCCTTTCCCCCCAATTTATGAAAATAATCGTAAATTGTGGCGATTTCATTGACGGAAAAAGGAGGCTGGGACTGCTGACCGTCACGGAATGTCGTGTCCGTAATCCAGATGGAGTCGGGGATGCGGAGTGGAACGATAACATTATCGTATTCAAGCCGGGGCGGCTCGTCATAAGGGAAAATGTCCCTGTAGAGATTCGGCATGAGTGCTATATTCAGCAGACGCTTTCTGTATTTTTTGACGCTACCTTCATGTAACATAAGATTCCCTTTCTATGTAAGCCTCCCCTTTTTTCTGCGGTACCTTCATGTGACCGATTCGTCACATGTTCGACAGGTAATGTCAATCAATATACCTTATCATGCCTGTTTAGTCAAGCTTCACCGGACCGCGCCGGGCCCATGCGGTTTTTTCACAATCAGTGATTATCAGAATGTCGTTGTTCGAAAAAAGTTAAGAGTTTGTCGAACATTTTTACATCCTTCTACGAAAAAATAAAGGCATCACACATTTTCCGGACGTTATACAATGTATGATAATAATAACGCAAGGAGCCTTACATGAAAAAACCCCTGACTTGACCACCCGGTCGGTATCTGGTATATTTTTTTAAAGAGCTTTATACATAAAGTGTTTTCGTAACATCAGGTTGTTTTTTATCCGATCAATGTTTCCGGCAACCCCAAATGTCATTTTTTTGCGAAAGAGGTTACTATGAAAGAAAAAAACGATAAATTGCTCGCATTACGGCATTCCTTCTCCCATGTCATGGCGGAAGCGGTCCTCGAAATCTTTCCCGACGCAAAGTTCGCGATAGGCCCGGCAATCGAACATGGATTTTACTATGACTTCGACCTCCCCCGCCCGCTCACGCCGGAGGACCTCACGGTGATCGAAGAAAGGATGAAAAAGATCATCGCCGGAAACCATACGTTTGAAAAAAAGGTCATCTCCAAGAAAGAAGCGCTTGAGTTTTTCAGCCGGCAGCCATATAAGATCGAATTGATCGAAGCTCTTCCCGATAACGAGGACATTTCGATATACACCCAGAACTCCTTCACCGATCTATGCCGCGGGCCGCATGTCGAGAACACCTCGCAGCTTCATCCCGGCGCATTCAAACTCCTTTCAACGGCCGGTGCTTACTGGAGGGGGGATGAAAAAAATTCCATGCTTCAGCGTATATACGGTACGGCATGGGAAACCCCGAAGGACCTCCGCGGCCATCTGAACTGGCTGGCCGAGGTCGAAAAACGCGATCACAGAAAACTGGGAAAGGAACTCGATCTTTTTTCCACCCATGAATCGGCGGGAGCCGGACTCATCTACTGGCACCCCAAAGGGGGGAGAATAAGGGCGACGATCGAGGAGTTCTGGCGGCAGGAACATTTTGAAAACGGCTATGAAATTCTCTATACCCCGCATATCGGAAAATCCTGGCTTTGGGAGACATCCGGCCACCTCGGCTTCTATTCGGAAAACATGTATGCGCCGATGAGTATCGACGAGCAGGACTACTATATAAAACCAATGAACTGTCCGTTTCATATTCTCGTCTATAAAACGCAAACGCGGTCCTACCGGGACCTGCCCATGCGGTGGGCGGAACTCGGAACCGTTTACCGCTTCGAACGCTCCGGGGTACTTCACGGCCTGCTTCGAGTCCGGGGATTTACCCAGGATGACGCCCATATCTTCTGCACGCCGGATCAGATCGAAAACGAGATCCTCGAGGTGCTCCGCTTTTCACTCCGGATATGGAAAGCATTCGGTTTCAAGGACATAAACGCCTACCTCGCGACCAAACCCGAAAAATCCGTGGGCGAAGAAGAACGATGGGACAAGGCGATCGAATCCCTGAAAAAGGCGATCGAAAAGGAAAAGCTGCCCTATTCATTCGACGAAGGGGGCGGTGCTTTCTACGGACCAAAGATAGACCTCAAGGTGAATGACGCCCTCGGCAGGGAATGGCAGATGACCACGATCCAGTTCGATTTCAACGAACCCGAACGCTTCGACATGACCTTTGTCGACGCGGACGGCAAAGAAAAACGCCCGTACATGGTTCACCGCGCGTTATTGGGATCGCTCGAACGATTCTTCGGCGTCCTTGTCGAACATTACGGCGGGGCGTTTCCGGTCTGGCTGTCGCCGGTACAGGTGGCGCTTATTCCCGTTGCCGCTACTTTCAACGGATACGCGGAAAAACTCGAGAAAATACTCGGCGCCGAACATATTCGGGTGATAACGGATCTCGGTGACGACAGAATGAATGCGAAAATCAGAAACGCCCAGACGCAGAAAATTCCCTATATGCTCATTCTGGGTGATAAGGAAGCATCCGCGGAGGCGGTATCGGTCAGGCTGAGGACCGGCGAACAAAAAAATCTTATGCCGGTGGATGACTTCCTGTCATTTATAAAAGAAAAGATCGCAGGAAAAGAACTCATATAAACGCTGAAACCCGGCTTTACAATGACAACAATCAAGTGATATATTTAAAGATAAAACTCGATGATAAAAAACCAAAGGTCTTTCGGGAAATCCGGGGTCATAATCCATGGCGGAAAAGAAAGAAGCGTTGACGAAAATTATCAAACGGGACGGAAAGATCGTCGATTTTGACAGGAGAAAAATAACTTTTGCCATCCTGCAGGCGGCGGTCGCGGTAGGCGGCAGGGACCGTGATATCGCGGAGCGGATTACCGACGATGTCATCGGACTGCTTCAACAACGGACATTCAAAGGGACATATCCCGCCGTCGAGGAAGTACAGGATATTGTCGAAAAAAGCCTTATCGAACGGGGCCACGCAAAAACAGCAAAGGCATACATCCTCTACCGTTACGAACACGCCCTCAAGCGGATGGGAAAACAAAGCCTCACCTATTCTTCGGAAAATATACCTTACAAAAAACTGTGGCAGACACTCTCCTGGGCCGTGGACGGAGATTGCGTGAGATTGTCCCAGCTTCATGATTATGTCAAAGCAAACCGATTCGAAAGCCTCATACGAAAATCGGAACTCTTTTATGGGTCCGAAATCGAGTATGCCGTGGGCGAAATCGAGAAACGCAAAGACAAACTCAAAATAATCATTATCGCCGGACCTTCCTCTTCGGGCAAAACAACGACGACAATCAAGATACGGGAAATCCTGAAAGACAGGGGATTTTCCCTCGTCCCGCTTACCATCGACAACTACTTTTTCGACCTCAACCGGCATCCGAAGGACTCGACGGGCGATTATGATTTTGAAACCCCGCAGGCACTCGATATCGGTCTTATCAACAGGCATATTCGGGAGCTTCTCAAAGGCAGGGAGGTCACGATACCCCGGTATGATTTTAAAAAGGGCATCCAGGAAGGCCATTCGGGGACATTACGGCTCGACGATAACGATATACTCCTCATCGATTCCCTGCACGGGTTGTATGAGGAAATGACCGAAAGTATCGACGACGAGAAAAAACTCAAGGTATATGTCGAGTCGCTTTCACAAACAAAGGACGAACGGGGCGCCTTTATCCGATGGTCCGACATCAGAATGCTGCGGAGGATGGTGCGTGACAAACAGTTCAGAAACTATAATCCAAGACAGACGATCGCCCATTGGCGGTATGTCCGCCGTTCTGAACTCAGGTATATCATCTCGAAACTGAAAACAGCCCATGTGATCGTAAACAGTTATCTTGCCTATGAACTCCCCGTGCTAAAATCGTTTCTTTTTCACGAGTTTTCCCGCTTTATCGACGAGTTCAGGGGAAAAAGCGAACATGAGGATGCATTCGAACGCGCTTCGCGCGTCCACGATCTCCTCAGCCAGGTTCCGGGCTGGACGAATATCGACGTAATTCCCCGGGATTCCCTGCTCAGGGAGTTTATCGGGGGAAGTATGTACCGGTACTGAGAATTCCGAAAAGGAGAAAGACATGGAAGAATCGATTCACAGACTTAAAGACATTGACGGGGAAATCACACTGCTCATCCGAAGCCGTTCGCTTCTGGACTGGGACCAGGAAACATATATGCCGGAGAAGGCGATCGATGAACGGGCGCGGCAGATCGCACTCCTGGAACGCCTTATTCACGAACGCATTACCTCTCCGGAAACCGGCGAACTCCTCGCTAAACTCGGGGTGGATGAAGAACACGCGCCCGGGCCGGGGGTGTATACAGATATCGATGCGGCATTCCTCCGTGAAACCTCACGCAGGTACGACAAGGCCGTCCGGCTTCCCGACTCCCTTGTTTCCGAGATCGCCCTGCAGGCGTCCCTCGCTCAGGCACGGTGGGCCGTCGCACGAAGGGAATCGGATTTTTCATTGTTCGCCCCGCACCTTTCCACCCTCCTCACCCTGATCAGGGAAAAAGCCGATTGTCTCGGATTTCGAAAAGACCGCTACGAACCGCTTCTCGACGAATACGAACCGTGGCTTAAGCCCGAGGTCCTTGATGAAATTCTCGAAAAACTCAAACCCAGACTCGGCGCATTATTGAACCGGATAACGGCAACGGGAAAAACAAAAACGAATAATTTTCTTTCACGGGAATTTCCCGTCGAAAAGCAGAAAGCATTCGGCCGCTTTATTTTGGAAAAAATGGGATTCGAATTCGAACGGGGAAGACTCGATACATCGGCGCATCCTTTTACCACCGCCCTGGGAAGTTCGGATATCAGATTGACCACACGGTATAATCCCCGCCATTTCAGCACCGGCTGTTTCGGTATCATCCATGAATGCGGCCACGGCCTCTACGATCTCGGATTCTCCGAATCGTTATCCGGCACGCTTCTTGAAAACGGCACGAGTCTGGGAATCCATGAATCGCAGTCACGGTTGTGGGAAAACATCGTCGGAAGAAGTTTACCTTTCTGGCAGGCATTTTACCCGAAACTCAATGAATTGTTTCCGGATGTCCTCGCTGATGTGGATACGGATGCCTTCTATCGGGGTATCAATGCAGTCGAACCCTCACTCATCAGAGTGGAGGCCGATGAGGTCACCTATAACCTTCATATTATCCTGCGTTATGAACTCGAGCGGAAACTGATTAATGAGGAGCTTGCGGTGGAGGATCTCCCCGATGCATGGAACCGTGAATCAAGAAAACTTCTCGGGGTTTCGCCCGGCAATGACTCGGAAGGGGTACTGCAGGATATTCACTGGTCGTTCGGGGCATTCGGCTACTTTCCCACCTACACCCTCGGGAATCTCTACAGTTCACAGTTTTATATGACGATGAAAAAGGAAACGGCGAATCTGGAGGAGGAAGTGAAAAAAGGCAACCTTATCATTATCCGTGAATGGCTGAAAAACCGCATCCATCAACACGGGAGGGTCCACCCGGCGCACGAACTCTGCCGTATCGTCACCGGGTCTCCGCTCGACCACGAACATTTCCTCACCTATCTTAATGAAAAATACGGGGCGCTGTATGGGTGCTGAAAATCCGTTTCTCGCAACCCCTGTTCTCTGGCTGGTTGCCTCGGGTTTTTTCCTGGGCGCGGCATTCAGCAGGCTGACGATATCGATAAAAAACCGGAAAAATCCCGAGGCCGCGCTGAACAGAAAATGGGTCATGATCTGTATATATCTCTCGATCGCCATTATTATGGGACTCTGTGCGATTCTTGTTCCGGGACCGCAAAAAATCAAGAACCTCAATTTATTGATCCTGTATGTCGGTACGACAATTGTCTTTTTTTTCGCGTTCCGTTTCAAGCGCGCATTCGGTATTCCGTTTTTTTTACTCTTCATGATATCATGCATCGTCATTCTCCTTTTCATACAATCAATCACCGCCTTTACCGGAGAGGTTGAAATCGCGCGGATACATGTGCTTGCGGTCAACACCGACATAATGAAAATGGAGGTCATCCCGAACGGCCATGACCCGGTCTTCCTTGAAATGGAAGGTTCCTCTTTTGCCCCTGTCGTCAAGGTTATCATTTTCGACGATCTGCTCGTCTTTCTGGGAGCGAAAACATGGTACCGTTTTATCGGGATGAGTTCCTACAGAAAAGTGAAAAGCGGTGAAATCGCCGTCCAGGCGGGGATTCACGAGTTCGACCGGCCGGACGGAATATCGGAAAGGCTTTACTCGTTATTCGAAGCCTACGAAGAGGTCGTTCCCGGCCTGAAAAGCGTCCAGACGGACGTGATACAGAAAAAGGCAAAAGAATCGGGGCTGTATTCGGTCAGGGTTCAAAACGACGGAGGGGTCGAAGTGATACTCATGAATGACTGACGATGCGGCTTATGGTGGCACAAAGCGGGGGCGTCATACATCGGAATCAAGACAAAGCGTCGCATGCCGGATGACGGTGAGGTTCGCTATCCCAAAACACTTTTACCCGCATATGCGGTTTTTCATTGTGCCTTCCTGTGGATTTCACCTTGAACCGGCAGGTTTTTAATATAGTAAATTTACTCGAAATAGAGTATGTTATTAATTAAGGAAAGGAATTTACCCCTATTTTTAACTTTTTTAAATCCGTGTTTGATACGATAATAGGGTTGTATGAGAGAGATGGAATACGGCGAAGTGAAAAAAAAGCGGCGGTATCTTCCCGAATACGGCAACCGGAATTTAACGTTTTACCGGTATCGGGGGAGGGCCGTAGCATGATTATCGCTTTATACAAAATCACCTCACATGATGAGATCAGCTATTATTATATCCACGACTATCAGGGCCACCTCTTCTCTCCTTATACCTTTACCGCCATCTGGGGTAAAAACCTCAGTATGGGCAAGGAAAAATCCTTTTCCTTTTCGACACAGTCGGATATGGATAAGAGAATACACGAACTTTTCAAAACGAAACTAAAGCAGGGATTCAAGCTTCTTTACACCTATCCTCCGCGGAATGATTATCAGGATATGTTTATCCATCTTGCGGAAAAACAGGTTTCGTGACCGCCGTTCCAAAGGAATAATACGACCGGCATATCCGGGCTATGCGTCTTTCGGGCGTATTATCTTTTTTACATAACAACAGCTACGCCAGACAGACGTTCAAATAACCTTTTTTTTCTCTCTGACAATAATGACGATTTTCTCGATAAAGGAAGCGACGAGGAACGCAGCCACACAATATTCGATAACCGACAGGATGATGGAAAAAGGAGCCCAGGATACAATAAAGGGAACCAGTTTGAGGACGAAAAGCGTCATTATCGAAAATATCGAAGCCTTGCCGAGAAAAGTAACCGAATAGGCGACTTTTTTTGCGATGATGGCATAAAGGATAGCCCCGGCGCCGAGAATTAAAAGTCGCACGACGATAAGAATAAAAAGCCAGATGGGAACAAGCCCGAATAAAAAATAGATAATCGAGGTGAAAATGATCAGAAAATAATCGCTCGAGGAATCGAGGTACCTTCCTATCGTGGTTATCTGTCTGCAATACCGGGCTATGACACCGTCGACGAAATCGGTAATAAAGACAAAGGCGATAAAGAAAAATATTATGCACTGTACGCCCGGCTGCCTGAATTCAAAAAAAAGGAATACGATGGTCGGAATTGCGCTTAATCGCGAAAGGGTAATCAAATTTGCCATATTTACCGATGTAAGGATTTCACCCGTTGCTTCGTTGACAAAAGCATGTTTCATCAGGATCAGTAATACGGTGAAAATTCCGTGAAAAAGCGCGGAAGCGCAAAAAAAAGCGACAATAATAAAAGAAGGAAATGAATAGATGAGGGCCGGAACGATGAAAAGGATTGCCTGGATGCAGTACAACACAATAAAGGTAAGAACGATATTGTTAATAAGCGGTGTCCGTCGATACATCAGGAGAAATCGATACTCCTTAATTTCTGGTAATGTTACCTATATCATCCGAATAACCGGATAATTCCTCGGGGAAATACCGTTGCCTCCCTGAAGAAAAGAAACCCGCCCGCATCGGCTTCTGGCAGTATAGATGAGCCGGTTTCGACTGTCAAGGGGATCGCCTCATTCCCGATTTTATTTCCTCGATCGAAGCGGGAACCCACCTCATACCTTCTTTTTTCAATCCGTAAGCATTTTCGAGTAAGCGATGCAGGCCGCGGTTGAGGCGGCCGGCGATTGATTTCAGATCCTTTGACGGTTCCTCATCTTCGGGATAATCCGGATGCCCCATACCGACACCGCTTGTCATCAACCCCTCAAGAAGAAGTTTTGCGGCCAGAAAGCGTTCATACTTGTCGACGCCGAAAATCAAAAGATCGTCGATAAGGCCGATAACCTCCCAGGTGACCTGTTCCGCCTGGGAATAGCGGCCCGCGTCCTTGTCCTGATCCGTAAAGCGGACCGGGAGATTTTTGATAATATCATCGAGGTGAGAAACCAGAAATGAAAGGTTGAACAAGCCGGTCGCGCAATTGAAGAGAATTTTCTTTCCTTCCCGCTCGATTTTTTCAATCGCTTCTTTTGAAACGGCGGCCCCGATATCCGCGCAGTTCAGTTTGCCGTTTTGATCGACGATCAACACCCCCCCCTTGTTGTCCACCCTGGTCTTGAACGCGAAATCGAAACCGGCCGACTTGTCTCTGAGTGCGAGGAGGGCGAGACATCGGGGATCGACGGTAAAACCGAGATTGTCCACATTACCCAGACAGACAAATCTTTTGCCTTCCCGGTAGAGCCGTTTGTAGATATCTTTCAATACGATGAAATTCTGTCCGTGACCGCCCGGCATGGGCAGCGGCGAGTCAGGTTTTCCGTTTGCCCCGGTGAAAAAGGTTTTCGGCCTTCCCATGCTGCTGTGGGAGAAAGCGGAAAGCATCGGCTGAATGCCGGTCGCAACATCCGTTATATCGATACCGGTCTCCTGTATAAGGGGCTCGAGATAGCCTCCTTTTTTATATGTCCCGTATGCCTCTTCGATCTGGCTGTTATTGTAGACACTGGTCATCTGAAACATGGGCCGGAGTACCGCGGCCTTTTTTCCCGTATATTCCTGATAGCGTAATGCCTCGATGAGAAGCATTCTCATCTTGAGTTCAAGAAAACTCGGACCATGCTCCTTATTCTCATTGATAAACGCCGGCGTGATCCCCTTTGCCTTTTCCCGGGAAACTTCCGCCACCGCTTCAAACTCTTCACGGCAGATATCGAATAGGGTTTCATTGAAGTCATGATTTTTCTTGTAATCGACATAACTGCTTGCCGAACCGCCGTTTAATATGCCATAGGAAAGCAGGGGATAAAGCAGCACACCGAGCCGTCGAAGCGCCTTACAATCAAACCGGATCTCTTTCCCGGACACTTCCCCGATTTTCGCCAGATCGATCGATATCCCGAGTTCATCGATTCGTTTTTGCGCGGCATCGAGGGTAATGGTCTCTTCGATATCGCCGGTAACGTCGATGATCGTACGCCCGTCAATTTCCGGTATCCCCGCAACAAGGACGGGAACAAAATGATCGTACTCCCCCCTGTTATACTTTTCGAGTATGCCGGCGCTCAACCCGATGTCGATTCCCTTTTCTTTCATTGCATTTTCCACTTTCGATGAAAGCCGCACCTTACACTCCCTTTTTCTATTTTTTTCCGATCGACGGCGACGGACCGCAAAAAACGGAACAATATCCGGCCCCGGTCTTCACGCTTATTCCATCAAAATGACCGCTGCGTTTGCCGCCCCGTAAAGGGAAATTGAATAATCCTTGATGATGTAAACAGGTATTTTTTTGAGAAGCGGCCGTATATTGGGATTGTAATTCTGTTCGAAGTTTCTCATAAAAAGATTATCTTCCAGAAAAAGGGCTTCATTCTTTGTGACAATACCGCCCGCGAGATATAAACCGGCCGTCGGTATAAAGAGGACGGCAATACTTCCCGCGAAACGCCCGTACATTCGGATAAACAACTGCATGATTTGCTTGCAGACGCCGTTGGTTGTCGCATTTTTGGAAATAAGTGCGGGTTTGTCCGGATCGTCTGCGGCTTCGATTTCGGAAAGAACCCCGGTACACGACATGTTCTTTTTTTCTTTCATGTAATTGAATATATTTGCAATCCCCTGGCCGGAAACAAAAGGTTCCGTTCCCGGTGTGGTCCCGATTTTATCCGCCACATATTCTTTCAGCGCTTTCGTCTCCTCATCAAAAGCGGCGAAACCCGAATGCCCGCCTTCGGACGGATATGCATGGTATTTTCCCTTATCCGGAGTGAGAAACCCGACCCCGAGTCCCGTACCGGCGCCGACAACCGCCTTGACCGTTCCGGTCCGCTCCGGACAATTACCGTCGGTTGCCGGGAGTTTCGTAATCTGTGCGATATCGTCCACATCGAGGGTGGGAATCCCGTACCCGATCGCGGTAAAATCATTGATAATAAGGGTATCGATCCGGATCGTTTTCCGGATTTCGTTCCCGTCAACATCCCAGGCACAATTCGTCAATTTACAGTAATTGTTTTCTACCGGGCCGGCCGGACTAAGACAGCATTTATCGATCGTCGCTTCAGGAAACTTTTCTTTAATCAGTGATATAACTTCCTCAACCGGCTCTACCAGGTTCGATATTTTATTCGACTGGTACTTGAATTTGACGATTATGGTATATTTCCCTTCTTTTTCTCCGACAAGGGCAAGTGTTGTATTAGTTCCTCCGACGTCTCCGGCCAGAATCAAGCAATTAAAATCAAGATGCGAACATAACCATTGCGCTTCCATAAACAGTCTCCTCGTTTTTATTGGTTTATTGCATTGAGGTCTGCAGCATATATCATGTCGAAGATAATATCAAGAGAGTGATTTACCATAAATAACTGCCGCACACCTACTTGTCATTTATTTCAAATACTGTTATAGTAAAAGTCTCCAGAATACGTTCTCTCAAAGTAGTACTGGAAACACGAAACCAATACAGACAGGTTAATTGAAAGAAAACATATGGTGAAGGAATATACCTATGTTTATACGGAATTAATTTGTATATAGTGATCAATTCATTAACGAATTTGAATAAAAAATAACAAAGTATGGAGGAATGTTATGGATTTTAAAAACGGTGTCGCTACCTTTGTGATGCCCCATTTTCGGGAAGAAAACAATACCACAAAAAAATGGCTGGATGAAACCCTTGAGCATATTTTCAAACAGTCCGATCCCAACTGGCATCTCGTCATCATTGACGACCTTTCTCCATCCGGGGAAGCCATCGCATATCTTGAGGACGTCAAAGCAAAGCATCCGGATAAAATCACGGTAATAAAAAAAGAGACGAACAATGGCCCCGGTTACTGCCGCAACCTGGGAATAAAATGGGCTTTCGAGCATAATTCGCCGATCGTTCTCTTCAATGACGCGGACGACATTTCGGATATCAGACGGCTTGAGGTGGCACGAAAGATCTTTACCGACGATCCCGATGCCAGTGTCGTTTATTCGACATTCAAAGTCATTGACGAAGAAAGCAAGATCGTCCCCATGGAAAAACTCACACAATCGATCGTGGAAATTCTCGAAGGCCATCAGCATAATCCCCCGCAAGGCATGAATGCCTGGATCGATATCGGAACCTTAAAGGGCTATACGAACCTGACATCGGCCACCGTGGTAAAAACGGAACTTGCCTTCAAGTATCCCTTTCCGCCGGAAAAGGTATCGGAGGATTCAAATGCCTGGATGCGGTATTCGGCAGGCGGGGGTAAATTCGTATATTCCGGAGAAATTCCAACCCTTTACCGGATTCCCCAGCATACCGCGGGTTCCTCATCCCGAACGCGTGAAGGAGGAAAACACGGTTTCTACATCGCGAAGGCCCGCGTCGATACCGACGGCTTCACACGTGCCCTTGAAATCGCCCTGACCAACGGGAAGGTGGCATTGGACCGGCGTGACGATCTTCTTATCAAATTCTATCTTAAGCTCGGAGAAACCCTTTACAGGGAAAACGAACTCGATCTGGCACAGAAACAGGTGGAAAAAGCGGCGCTTCTTGACAAGGACCTGACCAAAAAAGTCATTGCGGAGAGAAACTTCGGGAACTGGGCACGCCTCGAGTAACGCATTTCGCGGGAGTAATACTCTGCACGCAAATCAAGACTATCGAAACAGATTCCACAGACCTGCCGGTGGAATCTGTTTTTTTGTTACGGCAGGGAAACGATACACCGTACTCACCGAAATACAAAGGAGCCAAACCCCCTGTAATTATGAAAATTCCAGGCCATTTTTTCCCTGCACCAGCTCCACTGGGTGACCGGACTCGTATCGTAATCGAGTCTGCACATGTTCGCACGCCATCGCGTTCCGGGGGCCGGAGGACAATTTGTCATCCCGATGAGGAGTTCAAAAGGGATGATGAACTCGGCATACCATGCGGCGACACCGGCACCTGGTTCCTTTCTCCCCCCTTCGACATGAGTCCTCGATAGTATTTTTCGTTCATTGACGGCAAGAAACGGCAGCCATCCATGAAATAATCCGTCTTTATTTGCGACAAGAAGCGGAAGTTCATCTCCAAGCGGCGAGATTTCGTATTCAAAATAGACGGGGTGCCGTTCATCGGGCCAGAGAAAAACTTCAACGACATCTTCGAGGTAGAGTTCTCCGAAATTCTTCTGATTTCCGCAACTGATCATGCGGTCCTCACAGAAGAAAAGAAAATATATCCCGGATTCGGACCATAATACCTTCACTTTTGTTTCATATGAACTTTTTCCGTTTCCCACGGTCAACAGCGGCATCCAGTCCGTCATTTCCCATTCCCCCGACCGGCCTTTCCCCGTAATGATAAAATCGTCCACCCGGTTGATGTTCATCTCCATCAGCGCATGCTCCTCATTGATAAAAATCGATGATGCAAGCATCGCATATTGAAAAACCGCCTGTCAAGCATGAGTTTGTTTCAGGCGGCGCCTCATCCCTGATGTGCTTTTTTCGATTGCCCGTATTTCATGAATCGGATTGTATTGACAATACGGTAAATGAAAAGTAATATTATAGGTGCATTATTTCAATTATTTTTGCTACCGGTCTATCGGTCCTGTATGGGTGGGGATATTCTTTTCCGTCACGCATTATCATATTATTTACGGGAATAACGATATATTAGTTTTTCATAAGGAGAACATTAATGAACAATAAATCTTTCTTTATCACTTTTCTGCTTTTAACACTCTATTGCGGTCTTTGCTTCGCTAACCCGGAGCCGTTCCCGGTCTATTTCACATCACAGGCGAAAATAAAGATCGACGGCGGTTTCGGTGACTGGCCGCGTGTACTTCCGTTCATTATCGACAGCGACACGCAATTAAAACGGGGTAAACGTGCGGATTACGATGATTTCCATGCGGTCATCTTCTGTTTCCTTGATTCCGGAAACCTCTACCTCCGTGCGGAAATTAATGACAAACATCCCCTTATGAATAAAAAAACGGGGACCAATATCTGGCAGGGTGATTGTATCGAAGGGTATATCGGTTTTCGGGAAGAAGAGGCATACTCATACGGCGACGGGGACTTTCAGTACGGCATCGCCCTGACCCCGGACAACCAGCAGACATGGATTTGGGGCGGAATCGATGTATCCATGAAAAATTTCGAAGCGGTCGTTCTCAAAACGGAGAAGGGGGCCGCCCTGGAGGCAAAAATACCGGTTTCCAATTTCGGACTTTCATCGGTATCGGCAACGACACCGCTTTGGATCGATTTTGCCGTAAACAACAGTGATGACGGTGCCGCGCGGCTGCAGCAGCTTGTCTGGAACGGCGACGGCGAAGGCTGGTCCGACCCCTCCGTATGGCGGAAAGCATATCTGACCGACAACATGGCCGAATTCAAAAAACCGTCATTCATCAGTAAAACCACAATCGAACCGAAAAAAAATCACCGCCTCTACATATACAATAACGCGCAGCCGTGGAAGGGAACATTTACCATCGACGGCGATGAATACACGACCGATGAATCGGGCGGGGCCTCGCTCAGGTTCGATGAAGAAACCCGCATGGAACTCGAAGCGACGATCGGAGGAAAACTCATCAAGCAGCCGTTTGTCGTGGAAGTCGACAGATCCCGGATTCTCGTACAATTGCCGGTCAAACGGATCAAGGTAAACCAGATCGGGTACCATCCAAAGGAAAAGAAAATTTTCATCGTAAAAACAGACGGCCTGACGCTGACCTCCAAAAGCTTTGAAGTAGTGAACAAAGCCACGAACAGCCCGGTTTTCAAGGGTGAAATATCCGGCACGAAATTCGATAACCCGACAAAAGAAAATATAGCGTACGGCGATTTCTCTCCGGTCAGACTGACCGGTACCTTTTTCATCCGGATGGAGGGCATCGAACCTTCATATGATTTTGAAATTAAAAATGACGTATTCGCCGATATTTTTTACACGACATTCAGATCGTATTACCTTCAACGCTGCGGGATCAAAATCGAAGACAAGATAAGCGGTATCACCTACGGTCCCTGTCATAAAGACGACGGGTACCTGAAAGAGACCGGGAAAAAGATCGACGTCAAAGGCGGATGGCACGATGCCGGTGATTACGGCAAATATATACCGACAGCGGGGGTTACCGTTACCCAGATCCTCCTCCTTTATGAAAAGTTTCCCGACCGTTTCGAACATTTCAACCTCGATATTCCCGAATCCGGGAACGACAAACCGGATATCCTCGACGAACTCATGTACGAACTCGACTGGATGCTGAAAATGCAGGCGCCCGACGGGGGCGTGTATCATAAGGTGAACACATACAAATTTCCGGGGACAAAACTCCCGGAAGCGGATACCGACAAACGGCTCGTGTATGAAGTCGGCACGAACGATACCGGTATATTCTGCGGCACCGTTGCGACCGCGGCAAGGGTCCTGAAATCCATATATCCCTCCTATGCGCAAAAATGCGAAAAGGCGGCGTTGAAAGCGGGGGAGTTTCTCCTCGCCCATGAAGCACAAACGGTGACCCCTTCGAATGACTATACCGGCGCCTATCTCTCATCGGATTCGGATGACGAACAATACTGGGCGTTTGCCGAGTTGTTCAGGCTTACCGCGGACCGGAAATATCTGGAAGCGGCGAACAGGCATATGAAGAAAAGCTGGGTTCCGGCAATCGGGTGGGAAAACACCCTCACCCTCGGCATATACACCCTTCTCAAATCGGGGAACCTTCCGCAAAAACAGAAAGAGAACCTGCTTATTCTTTTTGTCAAGGAAGCGGATTCCATTATCAAAAAATCCGAATTAAACGGATACAGGGCCGCCCTCTATTTCAGCGAGTATTCGTGGGCTTCCAATAAAACCGCCCTCGCCTACGCACTCAACCTGCTGCTCGCATACGATTTCTTCTACGAAAAAGAATATCTTGAAGTGGCGCGGAGACAGCTTGATTACATACTCGGTTTCAATGTCCTGAGTAAATGCTTTATCACCGGAATGGGGGACGATCCGGTGAAATATCCCCATCACCGGATCGTTCAGGCGTCGAAAGTGATTGTCCCCGGCTTGATGATGGGTGGACCAAATGACGAAGCCCAGGACGGGAAATACCCCAAAGACCTCGGACCGCGCGGTTATGTGGACAACTGGGCCGCCTATTCATGCAATGAATACGCGATCGATTATAACGCACCGCTTGTGTTCCTTGCGGGTTACTTCATGTGCCTCAAGGATAAAGGCCTTCTCGAATGATACGGAGATCGGTGCGTGATGAATGGCTGTAATCGGTGCATGGTAACGAAAACCGCGTTATCGTTATTGACAGCCTGCCCCGATTAAGTGTATGAGAAGATTATTCGGTGTTTTAATATAAATATGCCTTTTCGATCCGGTTGCAATTGTCGAAATTATGGTTACATCGGGATTTACGTTTTTCACGGGAGTCGATTCAGATGAAGTATGGTTATTTTGATAATGAAAAGAGAGAATATGTCATCACACATCCGAAAACACCGGTAAAATGGATAAACTATATCGGGACATTGTCTTTTGGGGGATTCGTCGATCATACGGGGGGCCTCCTCGTCTGTAAGGGCGATCCCGCGCTGAACCGTATAACAAAGTATATTCAGCAGCTGCCCTCATCCGATTTCAAAGGGTTCACCATTTACATCCGTTTGAAACATAAAGACGGCTTCAGGATCTTTTCTCCCCTTTTTGTCCCGACACTCGATCCCTATGACGCCTATGAATGCCGTGTCGGACTCGGATATTCCCGTATAACGACCGAATATTACGGCATCAGGACATCGGTAACCTTTTTTGTCCCCCTTGCCGGCGAACGGGTTCTCATCGATATCGCCGTCACCAACATTGCGAACCACCCCCTTGTCTGCGATCTGGTCCCCGTCGTGGAATACAGTCATCCGATCGCGATCAAACAGTACAACAATGCCGATTGGGTGCCGCAGACGATGCAGAGCAAGATATATAATGAAGATTCGGGGATGAAAGTCCTCACGCAATACGCCTTCTGCAACAAAGGAATAACGGAAAACTTTTTCACGTCCAACCGGCCGGTATCCTCCTTTGAATCGGACAGAAAACGGTTTTTGGGTGATAACGAATACGGGAGGTGGTCCTTCCCTCTTTCTCTCCGGCAGGAAGAACTCGACAACTATGAAGCCTTTCGGGGAGATAATATCGGCGCCCTTCTCCACCACATGGGGAAAATGGAAACCGGCGAAACGAAGCGGCTTGTCTGTCAGCTTGGACAGGCCGGCGATCTGGAGAAAGCACTTTCCGGAATTAAGAAATTCCGAAAGGAAAAAGCCGTTGACGAAGCTTTTGAAGAACTCGGTCGCTTCTGGACTACCCTGCTCGAAAAGGTTGTGATAAAAACCCCCGATATCCCGATGAACAATATGATCGGTCTCTTCAATCCGTATCAATGCCATACCACCTTCAACTGGTCGCGGTTTCTTTCCCTTTACCAGCTGGGACTCGGTGCGCGGGGGATCGGATTCAGGGACAGTTCGCAGGATGTACTGGGAATTATGGACCGGATACCGGAAGAAGCCTCGAAGCTCATTGAAAAACTCCTCCACGTACAGAAATCCGATGGTTCGGCTATGCACCAGTTTTATCCGTCGTCCATGGAAGCGAATATGGGTGACGCGGCTGAATCGGACGACAGGCCCCGTTACTACGGCGATGATAATCTCTGGATTATACTTTCCGTCTCCGAATACATCAAAGAAACGGGAAACAGGGATTTTCTCGACAAGGTTATCCCCTATTATGAAAAAAACAGGAAAGGTAAACCGATAGAGACGGGGACGATTCTCGATCATTTGAAACGTTCGATCGATTTCACACGGAACAACCTCGGCTCCCACGGATTACCGCTTGTGGGGTTCGCCGATTGGAACGACAGCGTCAACCTCGAAACGGGCTCCGAATCGCTCCTGGTGACCAATTTATACGGGAAAGCCCTCCGGGAAATGATCGGTCTTTTACGATATATCGACGACGGGGAAACCGCGGACGCCTATTCCGGTTATTATGAAGCGATGAAAGAACGGTTCAATGCATACGCCTGGGACGGCGGGTGGTTCATCCGCTATCTGGATCATAACGGGAACCCCCTGGGTTCAAAAACGAATGATGCGGGACGTATATACACCAATGCGCAAACATGGCCGGTGATCTCCGGGTTTGCACCGGAAGACAAGGCAAGAATATCGATGAATGCCGTTTATACCATGCTCAATACCCCGAAGGGTATAAAACTCAGTACACCCGGCTATAATCGATTCGATTTATCCAAAGGGGGCGTCACGAGTTATCCTCCCGGGGCAAAGGAAAACGGCGGCATTTTCATGCACGCGAATCCGTGGGCGATGATCGCAGAGACGATCCTCGGCAACGGGGACCGGGCTTTCGAATACTACAGCCAGATCAATCCCGCCGTAAAAAACGATTGCATCGACGAGTTCGAGGTCGAACCATACGTCTACCCGCAGAATATCCTGGGAAACGAACATCCGCAATTCGGGCTGGCACGGAACAGCTGGCTATCGGGGACAGCGGCATGGATGTATCAGGCCGGCATCAAATACATTCTCGGTATACGGCCGGAATATGAAGGGCTTCGTATCGACCCCTGTATCCCTTCTCATTGGGACGGCTATAAAGCGGACCGTGTTTTCAGGAGTAAGAAATTTTCGATTGAAGTCCGGAACCCGCTTCATGTATCGAAGGGGGTTTCCTCCCTTACCGTCAACGGAACATCCGTCAAAGGCGATATTGTTCCCGTCTCCATAAACGCAAAGGAGATCGCCGTTACCGTTGTCCTGGGAGAATGAGAAAAAACCCCGACCCGCCTGACGGCAATCGGGGTTCACATGGTTTTCTCTCCTTCTCTTCCGGTATTACTGTCGCTGCCATACCCTTACGTAATCGACATACATATACAGCGGGAAATCGTTTCTGTTCGGGTCCGTGGGACCGGTAAAGCGCCCCTGAACGGCTAGGTTCAACATGAGAAAGAAGGGCTTGTGAAACTCTTCCTGATCGCTTCCCTTAATATCGACACGTTTGGTGGGATTGGGATTGCTTTCACGATCGACGTACCATCTGAACTCGTTTGCGTCCCATTCAAGGGTATAAAGATGAAATAGCCCTACATCCCCGACGTGAATGTTTTCACTCGGATTCGATGCGTTACGGCCGTCTTCCCAGTCGTAAACACCGGTCCGTGTATCCCAGAAGAGGTTCTGTACGACGACCTGTTCGGTATTCCTGTGTTCGACGATATCGAGTTCGCCGCAGCTGGCCCAGTTGGTCGCCATGGTATCATAGGCGGACATGGGGGGATTATAGTCGCCTGTATAGCTTGCATTGCACGACGTCCCCATCATCCAGAAGGCGGGCCATGTGCCCGGCGCATTCGGCATGGCGATTCGCGCCTCGATACGGCCGTACAGCCACGACCGTTTCCCCTGTGTGGTCAGGCGCGCGGAAAACTGATACCAGTCACGCCCTGAAATCGAGGTTGGAGAGGAATTATATTCGGCCTTGATGACGAGATTGCCGCCCTCCTGATACGCGTTCTGCGGTCTGTACCATTCCCATTCGCCGTTTCCCCAGCCGTCGAAGGCGTTCGAGCCGGAATTATATCCGTTACCCACATTGAAGTTCCAGTTGGAGGAATCCGGCCGGCCGTTCCCGCTAAAGTCGTCTTCCCAGACAACGGCCCAGTCTCCCCCCTGGGGGGGCTGTGTCGAAGCGGGTGTCTCCTGTTGTGCCGGCGGCTGTGTTGCCGAAGGCGGGAATGTCTGGCCCCCGGATGATTTCTGATATACCCGTACGTAATCGACATACATATAAGCGGGGAACGAGGTACTGCCGTCCGGCGAACCCGGCCAGTTGCCGCCGACGGCGACATTCAGGAGAATAAAGAAATTCCTGTGAAACTCTTCCGTACCGTTGATATTGTCTGCGATATTCGCCTCGTGATACCGGTTGCCGTCAAGGTACCACCTGATCGCCGACGAATCCCATTCAATCGAATAGACGTGATAATCGGTGACGCCGGCGGATGTCGAACCGCCATAGGAGGCATAGTCGTCCGCCTGCCAGTGGATCGTTCCGTAAATCGTCGATTCGTTGTTGATATGCTCCATGATATCGATTTCCCCGCAGGCGGGCCAGTTGACGGATGATATATTGTCCCCCAGCATCCAGAAAGCGGGCCAGATTCCCTGTCCGACCGGAACCCGGATTCTCGCCTCTATCTTTCCGTAACACCACGAACGCCGTCCCTGTGTTTTCATTCTCGCGGAAGTATAGTCGTATCCGCCGTAATTCTCACGTTTTGCCTCGATAACGAGATTGCCGTTCGAGACATAGGCGTTTTCCCGGCGGTAATACTCGAGCTCGTTATTGCCCCATCCTCCGGAACCGTTACCGGTTTCAAAAACCCAATCCTCCCCGATGCCGTTTTCGAACTCGTCGGACCAGACAAGGACATATTCGCCGGGGGCTGTCGTCACGGCGGGCGCCTGCGTCGGGGCATCCGTCTGATACCGTGTCGGGACCGGGGTATCTGTTTGCGCGGGAAAACGGTCGATCAGCCCCACATAGTATTGGGCGATCTGGAGGGCGTCGACAATGTTGATGGTAAGGTTTCCGTCGACATCGGCCGCGCTTGCATCGAATCCCGACGGACCGAGCCCCACGTAATATTGCGCGGCAAGCAATGCATCGACGATATTGACGGTATTGTCGCCGTTGACATCACCGAGTCCGGCGGATTGCGCCGAGACGCAGGGGGTCCCGAAAAACAGGAAAACAAGCCATATGGCCGCGGCAAAAATTCGTCCGTTTTTGTTTTTACTTTTTATTTTCATTTTTTTCCCTTTTATAGTGAAACATATCACGGATAATCAATCGGTCTTTTACTGTCTTTAATTATACAACATCCATACACCCCCGGAAAAAATTTCCATACCTGCCGGTCTTCTCCCCCGTCCTTATCCTTTCTGCCGAAAAGAAAGATTGCGTTATGGATTTTTTTTCGAACCTATTATAGTATGTAAGGGGACGGGCCGCCTTAAAAAAATTGCTTTAATCCCTGATTTATTTTGCTTTCGCCGTTGCGTTTCCGGTCCCGTTATCCGTCTTTCAGGCAACGGAAAGTATCTTTCAGGCAACGGAAAGTATCTTTCAGGCAACGGAAAGTATCTTTCAGGCAACGGAAAGTATCT
>JAFGHO010000072.1 GCA_016930085.1 Spirochaetales bacterium | reverse complement strand
GGCAGTGGTTTGCCTGCGGCTTCCTTCAGATTCCACCTCACGATGGACACCCTTGCCGTCCGGCTAACAGTTCCCCCTGCCCGGCCTGTAGAGGACTTCCTGTTTTCTCAGGTCACCTCCAAGTGGGTGCGCCCTGCCGGGCGCACTAAAAAAAGGCCGCCCTGCTCGGGCGGCCCCTGTGAGTGCCGTTTAGTAGAGACCGATACGCTGCCCGGCGCTATTTCTTTTCTTCTTCAGACGGAACGACGGCGATCGTTTTTACAACTGCGGCGAACGGAAGCGTTTTTTATTTTTCTAACATGATGATTGAATCCCCGTCCCCTGAAAGCGAAAGAACGGCCGTATCCGTTTTTTCCGGAATCTTTACCCGGATGGTGATGACCGCCGCGGCAAACGGCTTTCCGGGTTCGATTTCGAGCGCTTCTTTCGTCACGTCGAATACAGCGACCGCGCCGTCCTTGGTCGGATACGCGTCCCCGACGGCAAGCCCGCCGCAGTAATAGATGACCGGCCAGTCGTCGGATTCGGCCCTGTTGCCCTCGAACGTACATTCTTCGATCGTGAGATCCGACGCGAAAGCCTATACACCGCCGCCCTGCCTTGCTTCATTCGCACTGAAGGTACAGCCGCAAACGAATACTTCGGAATCTTCGATTCCGACCGCACCTCCGGCCCCGTAGGGCGCCCTGTTCGATTCGAAAACCGAACCGGTAATCCTGCTGTTTTCGCAGTTTTCGAGAAAGACGGCGCCGCCGTACATCTTGATTCGCCTTTTCATGGTGAGGGTTCCCCCGTAAGCGCCCGCTGCGATACGGATCGTGTCGCCTTCCGCCGCGGCGCCGAGCGCGCCGAAAATGGCACGGAACGGGTGCGCGAAGCTCCCGTCTTCAGGTACGACGGCGGATGAGTTGACGTACCATGTTCGCGCTGAAACGAAAAAAGAAAAAAACGATACGGCACATATCCCCGCGGGCATCTTTTACGCATAACAAAGCAAGAACGGTAACCGCCGGAGTGTTCCGGACGCAGCCGGCAAGACGGCGGTTAAATGAAAACCGGGAAGTGAAGCGGGACCGCACCGGCCGCTTCCCTTCCCGGCGATATCAGCAAAAGACTTTTTTACGAGAAACCTTATTCTAACAGAACGAATCGACCAACCCCACGTAGTACTGAGCGATCAGAAGTGCGTCGACGATGTTGACGGTGCCGTTGCAGTCGACATCCGCCCTGCCCGCATCGAAACTAGACGGGGCCAGGCCCACGTAGTATTGCGCGGTCAAAAGGGCGTCGACGATGTTGATTACGCCGTCGTCGTTCACGTCCCCGAGGTTCCCCTGAGGAACACTTTCAGAGTAAAGCTGGCTTTGGGGGATGATCTGCCTCGTAACCGAGTGCGCCGACCAGTAAAGCTGCACCGATGCTTCTCCCGAGCCTTCGAAATACTCGACCCTGATATCGTATTGCCGACCGGTCTGCATCGAAACGGTACCGCTTACCTCCGTATCCGCGCTCGCCGCGTGCTCCGTCCAGTCATTGATAATCTGCTGATTGTCGATCCAGACCCGCATTCCGTCGTCGGAGCGCGTTATGATCGTGTAGGTTTCGTTCGATCTCGCCTCGATTTTTCCCGTCCATCGTATGGAAAAATTATCCGAGGAGATAGAAGAATCCGGTGATCCCTGGACCCAGTCCATGTCGAGTGAGGGATCGATCCTCGTCAGCACCAGGTTCGTGAGGTCCGTTCCGGAAAAATATTCTCCGAGTAGACCGTTCCCGCTTCCCGGAACGGTGGTGGGAACCGGGGGCGATGTCGGTTCGACCGTCTGCTGGGGCGGTGTCGTCGGGTCGGGGGTGGACGGGGTGCCGCCGCCCGATACGATCGTGGTGATACTCGAGCCCGGCAGACTAACGCTGAAACTGCTTCCGGAAGCGGAAACGCTTCCCGAGGCGAGATTCTGCGAACTTGTTGTCGTATAGGTGGTCAGCCCCGATACCGAAAGCCCGCTCACGTTGAAGGTCACCGTGCTCGTCGACGAGTTCCGGTTGACCGCAACAACGACCAGATTCGAACCGTTTTTATATGCCGTCGTGTAAACATTCGAGGCCGGACTGGCCGTACAGGAAATTTTATTGGAACCCGGCCTGACATACCGCGCGTAATGGGCCATCACATACCCGGTCTTGGTGATCGTCCCGTCCTCTTCGATCGGTCCATAATATCGTTTGATGTACCACCAGACATACATGCTGTAGCCGGCGTTCATGCAGTCGTGGAGTTCCTTGGCCACATTCATGGATTTGTTCCAGTCATTGCCGTTGGTATTGGAATCCACATAGTGCTCGGTCATCCAGACTTCCATACCGGGATCGAAAGCTGAAGGTGAGGTGCCGTAGATATGTCCGGCGACATACTTCGTGTTCGACCTCGCGCCGGAATTACTCAGGTACTGGTTGATAAAGGACTGGCTCATGTTGTAGGGTTCCGGAGCAAAGATCGGCGCGCCGCAGTTTGCTCCCTGCGCGGCAACGAACGACGCCACGTCGGAAGCGGACATTTCCATCGATTCATAGTCGACCGTGATGTTCGGTTCGTTGATCGGACTGATGGCGTCCACCCCGCCGACAGCGCTGCAGAAATCCCTCAGGTGCGTCGCGTACGCCGCGTAGGAATCCGTTTTGAGATTCCCGCCCGTCGTATTATTGTTGGTTTTCATCGAAGCGGGGGCAGACCACGCCGAAGCGATAACCATGGCCCCGTTGGATTTAGCAGCGTCGATGCTTGCCTTATTGGACGCCCAGTCAGCACTGTTCGGAGAAACGCGGACGCGAAGCACGCTCAACCCGATACCCTCGGTAACCGAAAAAGCGAGTATTCTGTCCGCGGCGGTCATATCGTCTCTCCAGCCGATGATATTGGCCGCGCCGAATCCCCTGATGTATTGCTGAACCGTATTGGCGTTGATGGTCGCAGTCTGTGCCGCGGTATCGATAACGCAGCAGAGAAAAACAATCAACACGCTCACTACCGTAAATACCTGTTTTTTATACATGCGTACCTCCCTTTAATTTTATACAATACACTTTACGATAATGTCATTCGCTTTTTTGTTGTCAGTGTATCTGAGCATACCATTAACCGCTTTCATGAAACAATCGGGGAAAATAATATAGTTTGATAGGATGAAAGCCTATTGATTGATAAGTGAATCAGACTATACCTAAAGTGGCCGCAATGTAAAAAAGACCGTCGTTCCCCTGCCCTCGGTACTCTCGATCCAGACCTTGCCGCCGTGCTTCTGGATGATTTTATAGACGATACTCATTCCCATCCCGAAATGGTCCGTTCCGCTGTCACCCGCCTGCGCAAAGGCTTCGAACGCCCGTTCCCTGAAACCGTCCGGAATTCCCGGTCCCGTGTCCTTTACCCAGAAGGTGTTTTTCCGCGAACCGATTTCGATATACAGGTGCTTCACGTTTTTCGAATGTTCGAGACTGTTTTCGATGAGGTTGCTGAATACCTGCTGCACCCGGATCCTGTCGCACATATACACGCGCGTTTCCATGACCACGGTCACCGTCACCCCCTTCTCCTTTATCCTGTTGCGAAACTGCTCCACCACCGATTCGGCGATGTACTGCATGTCGACTTCCTGAATTTCGAGTTTTCCGGTCGCGATCCTTGAGGTATCCAGCAGCACCTTGACCAGATTGTTCATCATCCGAACATTCGCGTGAATCCTGTCCATACAGTGATCGGCGACTTCATCGTTCTCCTTGACGTGCTTTCCCCTGACGAGTTTCGCGAGAAACCCTTCGATCGAGACCAGCGGCGCGCGCAGGTCGTGGGAAAGGGCGTAGATGACGTGTTCGTACTCCTTGTTGAGGCGTTCGAGACGCACGGTCGTCTGATAAATATTTTCCACATTATAGGCGATCTCGATCGCCCCCAATAGCCTTCCGCCGGAGTCGGTGACCGGAAAGACGGTGATATTGAGATGGACGGGAACCTCCACGCCCTTCTGGATCGAAACATAATCCTCGTTTCGCTGTATTTCCAGAAGCTCCATCGCCTTGTGCGCGACACAGAACGGACAGCGCATGCCGTATTCCTCGAATACTTCGTAACATTTCATTCCGGGTCTGACATCCGGATTATTGTCCCGCTTTTCCCGGTTCATGAAGACGATGTTGTACTCGGTATCGATGAACATGACACCGGCCTCAAGCCCGTCGAGTATCATCTGCACGAGTTCCGGCGGATGCATAAATTGTTCCCGTATGCCGGCAATGTCTCTTTTACCCATGATCCTGTTACTTATGTCGTCAGGTCGCTGATAAGGGCCCAGTATTTGCCGAGGCCCTTCACCTTCTGGATGAAAATCTCATATTCGACCGGTTTTATGATATAATCATTCGTCCCGAGCCGGGCGCCCCTGTCGATATCCTCCCTGTTGCTCGTCGTCGTGAGCAGAATGATCGGGATGGTTTTCAGTTCGCTGTCTTTCTTGATCCTGTCCAGAATCTCGAAACCGTCGATCTTGGGAAGTTTCACGTCCAGAAGGATCAGGTCCGGCCGCGGAGACAGAACTGGATCGCTGTACGTGTTTCTCCGGTACAGGTAATCGATCGCAGCTTCCCCGTCCTTCACCACCTTGACCTGATTGACAAGTCCAACCTCCTTTAAAGCGTCGATGGTATGCTCAATATGATCTTCATTGTCTTCGATGAGAAGAATTGTATTGAGCTGTTTTAATTCCATGCGTATTACTCCTTACTCGCTTGTTTTTCTTTTTTATCGATATGACTGACAAGGTCGACGGGAAGGACGATATGAACGCACAGTCCCTGCATCGTTTTCCCGTTTTCCAGATACATTTCACCCCCGTGCCCCCTCACGATAATCCGCGCAAAAGAGAGCCCCATACCGCTGCCGGACACCTCCTTTTCTTTCAAACGTTCCATTGGCTTGAAAACGAGCTCCCGGTACCGTTTCTCGATACCGATTCCGTTGTCTTCGATATAGATATGGAACTCATCATTCATGGCGCTCGTTATTTTCGCTTCACCATGGAAATTGTCCACCGTATACTGAGCCGCGTTTTTCAACAGCTGATAAAAAAGCGTTTTCAGATGCTGCGGATCGCCATTGATGATAATCTTGCGCTCCGCTTCGCCGTAGGTACAGCTGAACTTTTTATCGATTTCCTCGTGAATGCGGTGAATGGACTGTTCGATAAGGTCATAGAAGTAGAGGTTTTTACGCGTCACCCCTTCCTGGTCGATGATGAGCATGGTCGTCACGTCCTCGATAAGCTGATGCATATCGGAAACATTCGCGGAAATACGATTCAGGCAATGGCGGCCGTAGTCGTCGATCGACTCGTAATACTTGCGCTGGAGTTTCGATACGAACCCAAGAATCGACCAGAGCGGCGTCTGAAGCTGATGGGTGGCCACGTCGATGAATTCGACGAGTGAATCGTTTCGCCGTTTCAGTATCTCCGCCTTCTCGCGCAACTGGTGCGTCAATTCGGATATATAGTCTTCGTAGTGCTGCGCGAGCATCACCTCGTTGTTGAGGATCATCTGCGACAGCCGCTCGAGGTATTCCATCCGCTTGTCGAACGCGTCAGGGTAGACGGAACGGAAAAGTTCCCGCGCCGTCGACATGAAGGACGCGTTGATGAGTTCGAGGGTCGAAAGCAGAAAACCGCGCTTGATCTTCTGCTGTATCAGGTCGACGAGGAAAAGATTCGAACGGTGAAACTCCTTTTTGATCATGTCCTCGATATAGACATCGAACAACTCGGAGAACTCCCCCTCTTCCAGCACCGTATCGGTGTCATTCTTGTTCGAAAAAATAACCTCGTCGACTTTCGCCTTCCATTTTCTGATGAACTCCGGCTTTTGCGATTTGAGAAAAGATTCAATTTTTTCCGTTTTTATATCCTTCATGCGATGATCCCCGGAATTTTCGATATCGGCAGTCTGATGGTAAAGGTCGTGCCTTTTCCGACCGTCGAATCGACCGATATCGTTCCTTTCATAAATGATATGAACTGATGGGCCAGGTAGAGCCCAAGGCCGGTCCCTTTTCCGACCGGCTTCGTTGTCTCGAAAATATCGAATATCTTCTGCTTCATCTCCTCCGGGATTCCGCATCCGTTGTCGGATATCGTGATCGTCACCCATTTTTTTTCCGACTTGAACGACTTCACCGTAATGAGCCCGTCCTGCGCGGGAAGGGCGTCGACCGCGTTATTGACGATATTGAGAATCGTCTGTTCGAGATGAATCGGCGAAAAAAAGATCACGGGCAGTTTATCGGCCAGTTGGAGTTCGATGACCGCGTTGCGCTTCTTCACCGTGTCATGAACGAGGTTGTAGACCGATTGAAGGACGCTGTTCACGTTTCCGAGCGATTCCACGGGGGTCTTCTGGTTGTTCGCGAAGGCGAGCAGGTGTTTGGTGAGCCAGGTGAGTTTCGCGAGGTGATTCTTCACGTCGTTCAGATGATCGATGACGACATGCTGATCGTCGGTCAGCTCGCCGAACCGGCTGCTGATATCCATTTCGAGCAGCAGAATGCCGGAAGAGATAGCGTTGATATAATTTTTTATCTGATGGGAAATCCCCACGGCGAGTTCGCCCAGGGCATTCATTTTATCGATCGCCTCGAGGCGCTTCAGGACAGAATCCTTTTTCGTTTCCTCCTCGATATTCCGCAGCACCAGCGCGAAACCGATATCATTGTTGAAGCTGTCCCGCAAGGCCTGGACATTGACGAGGGTCGGGAGTATCCGGTCGTTTATTTTGAGGTCGACCCGCAGATTATAGACATTGTGAAAAGCCGAAGCCTGTTCGAAAGCCTGGTTGAGCGATACCCTGTCCCGTTCCCTGCTCAGTATCGTGGTGATGTCCTTTCCCGTGATATCGTTTTTCTTGATGCCCATTTCCCGTTCGCAGCATGAGTTCATGGATTTGATCTTTCTGTTGCTGTCGAGCCGCATTGCCATGTCGAAATTTCCGGAGAGAAGCTGGCGGGATGTTTCCTGCATGACCTCGATAAGCCGCTCGAGTTGTTTGACAATGGCCACGTCCCTCCCGGTAACGAGAATCTCCCACCCTATCGCCCGCAGTTCATCCGAATACTTGAACTCGCAAATCAGTGTCTTTCGTTCGCCGTCGGAAGAGGGAAGAAAATCGATCTCGACATTCGGTTTTTCATAATTTCCGGCAAACTTTACAAAAGAAAGTTCCTGTTTCGAGAGATTACCGAGCATGTAGTGGTGGAGAAAATCCTGTATCCGCGCCCCGATAATCCCGGAGAGGTCTTTCCCCAGAAACTCCGCGAACTCATTGTCCGTATACACGATACGGTCCGATTTATCGACGGCGATCAGGATGATGTGTCCGTTCCTGATCTCGTCGATCGAAGGAAGCGTTTGCCGGGGTTCAGGCGGTTGCCCGTTTATTTCGGTAATCTGCTGTATCTCCTCCATCCCTTATCCCCTGTTCTTTCCCTTTTTCCGTTTATTCCTGTCATCGGCCAGATGACTGGCGCATTCATTCTCGAAGGCTTCGATGACCGATGTTATCTTTTTTACCTGGCCGATGATCTCCGAAACCGTTTTTTCGTGCGCCTTTCCGGTGTTGACGGCTATTTCACGCGATTTCTTCTCGATGACGGCCAGCGAATCGCTCAGCCGGCTTTTGAGATTCAGGATAAGATCGGACCGCGCCGAGAAGTTCTCCTGCTCCTTCACTTCTTCGACGACATCGTCGATTATCTTCTCGTATTCCTTGTTGAGTACGATTTCATTCACATCGATGATCCAGTTGATTTGTTCCATCAGGGTTGAGCCGAAATCGAAAAAATTCGAAAACTCCTTGATGAGAAGGCTGTGGACGATCTCCTTGAAGGTCATGTTCAACAACTCGAACCCTATAAGAAGCCGCTCCTTTTTTTCCTGTTGTTCGATATTCTTTTTGAACACGGCGAGCGTTTCGTTGAGTTGATCCTTCTCGATATCCGTTATAAAGGCCCGGTAGCAGAGGCGAAGCAGCTCGTCCGAAAGCCGAAGATCGTGCGACACATCGAAACGTTCCTCGCTCGAATGGATACTCTCTTTCCACCGGTCGATGAAATCGTCTTCGTGCTCACGGAGAAAGGACAGCGCGTTCTTTTTTACCTTTTTATAATCCGCCCTGTCCTTTCGCTGCACCAGGGTGCGCACGTTGCCGACGATCCGGTCGATATAGTTGTTGTCGAGCGTCTTTCGAATATAATCCTTGGCACCGATTTTCATGACCTTGACGGCGAGATCTTCGTTTCCATAGGCGGTGACCATAATAACCGGAAGGTACGGGTATTTCAGGGTTATTTCCCTCAGAATATCGAACCCTGAAAAATCCTTTTTGAGATTGTAATCGAGTACGACCAGATCGAAGCTGTGCTTTTCGAGCAGCTCCATGCAGCCTTCCCTGCTGTCCGTTCCCATGACCTCGTTTTCTTCCGAAAGCGCATCCGAAAGAAGTTCGAGATGGTCGATATTGTCCTCTGCAACAAGTACCCTTGTTTTCATCATCATAACCCGGTTTCCCGATAATAATCAAAAAGACTCACCTATTATGTTATATTGAAGCAGGTCAAATGTCAACACTCTTTGTTATGTGATGGAAACAATTCGCGGAAAACGCCTTTGACGTTCTTTTCTCGGCCGGATTCCGGCGCCCGGCGGATGAGAAAGCACGGTCCCGGCGCATCGGAGGTGAAAAAACTCATACGGGCGTCAAGAAAAACACAATTTTTCCCGTGTCTCTTTAAAATTCCAACGGTCTGTGGTATATTCTTTCATGGATACGGAAGGGAAAAACCATGAAAACAGTACTGATATTATCCGTTATCGGTTTGTTTTTCGTCTATCCGGCCCCTGCCCGCGCCGATTCACGCAAGGCAATGGAACCAAACGGGGCGGGCTACGAAGCGTATTGCCGGAAAGACTATGAGAAGGCCCTTGGATTTTTTCAAAAAGCCATGGAAGAAGACCCCGCCTCCGTCTATCCTTATCATAACGCGGCATGCGTGCTCGCGCTGACCTATACTTCTCATCGGTCTGAAAAAATTTCCGACATTATCGCGTATCTCGAAAAAACCCTGGAACTCGACAAAAGCAGGATAGAAAAGATTCTCGAAGACGGGGATCTTGATGCCGTCCGCAGCGAACCGGCGTTCATCGATTTCATGCTTTCGGGCCGCGGATTCAACGATGAGTTCTACTCGATGAGCGCAAGCGATTATTGTCCAAATTACGAGTTCGTTTTCACCGATACGGGCTTCGTCATGATGACCGTCCGGATTTCCGCCGATACCGAACGATGGACGAGAACGGGCCGCTATGCCCTGAGAGGCGGCGATATCATCCTCTACGTGGCCGGATACACGGACGTACAGCCAGTCGAACGATGTGTCTGGAACGAAGGCGGCATCACGCGCGAAGACGATTTTTTGTGGGGGAAAATGATCGACGGCCGGCCGGATCTCGAAGCGGAAGGTTTTCTGCTGAGTGATAGAGTATGTCCCTGCGTCCGATAGTCAGGGTATTCCTCGATATATCCAAGCCGGAAATCGTCTTGCTGCCAATAAATCATTCTTAACGTCTACGTAGCGACACTCGATCTTAACAAATAAATCATTTTCCTGCTAAAATGAATAGCAAATGGTAAAAAAACACCCGAATCCCATGTTATGTCTGAAATTGACACAATGTTTTTGGCTAAACCCCGGATGTTTGGCAAACAAATAGCACGTGAAGATACTTGAGGTCATTATTGATCCCTCACTATTGACAAAATCGTGTTTTTTGCCTTATAATGGCCCAAGGCAAAATAAAAAGCGGTACATTATATTTGTAATCCGTATATTTAAAATAAATTTTAATAAAAAGTATAGTGAAAAGAGGTAAGTAATGAAAGTCAAAAACATTATTATGTTGGGCTCGTTGTTTTTATGCACAGCCTTCGCCGTATGCGGGGCCGAACTGGGAGATGTGAATAACGATTCATCGATCAACATTGTCGACGCGCTTCTTATCGCCCAGTATGCCGTGGGGCTGGATCCGAACGGATTCGACCGGACCGTCGCCGATGTCGATGGAGACGGTTCCGTAACCATTGTCGACACCCTTCTTGTCGCCCGGTATTTCGTCGGGTTGATAACCTGGCCGCCCACTGTCGCGGGTACGGAAAATATCGTTAACGGTGATTTCGCCGACGGAACCACGCATTGGACCGCCGGTTATTATTCGCCCGGGGCGGGAAGTCTTTCGGTCGATAACGGCGAACTTCACATCGGTATAACCGACGGTGGTACCGAAACATGGAACGTTCAGATCAGCCAGGGGGGCATCAATATATTCAGCGGAACGGATTACACATTTACTTTCGATGCACGAAGCGTTTCACCGAGAACAATCGAAGCGAATGTCGGCATGTCCGAAGATCCGTATACCAGCTATTCCGCATCGGGTCCTTTGAGTTTATCGACGTCCATGACAACCTATTCATTCGACTTTACCGCTTCGGCGAACGATACCACGGCGCGGGTCGAGTTCAATTGCGGTCTCGACGCGAATGATGTCTATATCGACAATGTGAGTTTAATCGGGGGCTCCGGTCCGGAACCGCCCGAACAAACACTCATCGATTTCACCGACCCCATTCTCGAAGCGGCAATCCGGGAGCTAATCGATATACCTGAGGGACCGATCTACAATACCGATGTGTACACAATAGGCAGTATCGACCTGAGCCACCTGTATATCAACGATATAAATGGTCTGGAACATTTCAGCGGGTTGTCAAACCTGCTTCTCAATAATAACTGGTACCCGATCGATCTTGCACCCATAGAAAACCTGACCGATATGAGGAAACTCAATATCGCCACCAATCACCTGATCGATATCACTCCCATTGCGAACATGACCAATCTGACAAACCTCAATATTATCGTCAATCAGATTAGCGATATCACCCCGCTTGCGAACATGACCAAAATGACGGAACTTCTCTGTCACTTCAACGACATCGTCGATATTACCCCCCTTGCAAACCTTACGAATCTGACGTACCTAACCCTCAATGACAATCATATTATCGATATTACACCACTGGCAAACCTGACAAAGGTGACGTATCTCGACCTTTACAACAATCAGATATCCGACATCACGCCGCTTGCGAATCTCACCAATCTGTCGAAACTGAACCTTTGCGGTAACCCGATAAACGATATTACCGCTCTGGGATACCTGAAAAAGATGACAAAACTCGTTCTGAATGTCGGGACACTCGAGGATATCTCGCCGCTAGCAAACTGTACCAGCCTGACATCCCTGAACCTCAAAAACAACAATATAAGCGATATCACTCCCCTGGTGAATCTCGTTAACAATTTGAAGGTGCTTTCCCTTGTCGGCAATCCATTGGATGCCTCAGCAGAAGCCGTCATCAATTTAATGAGGGAAAACGGGGTACAGGTCGATATCAGGCAGGAATATTTCGATTCGTTGTAGAGAGTGAAGAAAGGAGCATATCCTTCCGGTTCGGTATCGAGACCGGAACAAGTCCGCCGGGAGGATATGCTTTTTGGATGAGTATGGAAAAGGATGAAAAAACCTAAACGTTATCCGCCGTAAAACAGAGGAAAAGGTGTATCGTTATTATTCTGATGTTTTTATTTCCGTAACCGTCAATTTCAACCCGTCAGGATTTTTATTCGGTAATCAGCTTCGGATCGATACGATGAGGAAGGAGATTTCTTAGCTGTTC
>JAFGHO010000071.1 GCA_016930085.1 Spirochaetales bacterium | reverse complement strand
TTCTCATCCAGACAGTATGCCTCATATACGGTTTCTGTGGCCGGAAACTTCGTTGCGAGACGCGTCAGGGCAGTGGTTTGCCTGCGGTTTCCTTCAGATTCCACCTCACGATGGACACCCTTGCCGTCCGGCTAACAGTTCCCCCTGCCTGGCCTGTAGAGGACTTCCTGTTTTCTCAGGTCACCTCCAAGTGGGTGCGCCCTGCCGGGCGCACTAAAAAAAAGCCCCGTATGCCTTTCGGCGCGCGGGGCTTTCATATCTTGACGTCGTATGTATTATTTTACGAATTCCAGTTCGGCAAGATTTTTGCCCTGCCAGCAGTCATTCACGCCAAAAACAGGATAAAGCTGGAACTCTCTTGTCGAACCGCCGTCATTGTCGGCAAGTGCGATATTGAACCCGATGATTCCCAGAGAGGCGCATGGTTTTCCGAAATCAAAAGAAAACTCTAGGACAGAACCGTCGGCGGACCAGACAGCGGTACCCTTGTATTTGTCGCTGTCGAATTTCTTGCCGATGAGTGTTCTCAGCTGGGCGAAGTTCCCTTCGGAATCGAGGAAGACTTCGACACTGTCGTTTTCCCAGACATCGCCGGCGCTTCCGACCGTTTTGTCGTCCTGTCTGAGAACATAGCCGTAAAGCATATTGCCCTTATACGCGACGCCCCATTCGCCGTACAGGTCTTTGAAGTCCTTGTTGAATCGTTCGTCTTTGGTATTCAGCTGATTGAAAAGGAAAGGATATTTGACCGCGGCTTTCCATTCATCGTTCGAATACGATCCGTCAACCGCGATATCGCCTGCCGCGGCTTTCGCCTTGAAAGGAACCACGACGCGAGCCGCTTCCGCCGAACCCGATGCTTTTCCGAACACAAGGGTTCCCAGGTTTACCCCCTGCCAGCTGTCGTTCTGACCGGTGATCGGGTAGAGCTGATAATCCCTTCCCGAACCGTCATTATCCGCCAAAGCGAGCGCCCATCCGCATACCGTTCCCTCGAGATTGGCTTCCGGCATGTCGACCGAATACTCCAATACCTTACCGTCGGCACTCCATACCGCCTTCTGGCTACCCGCGAATTCGGCCCCGGCGAAATCCTCACCGATGAGTGTTCTCAACTGAACGAATTTGCCTTTCTGATCCAAAAACACCTCGACGCAATCATTTTCCCACACATTTTCGGCATCGAGAAAGGTAGCATCGTCTTTTCTTGTTACCATCCCGTATAATGTCTTGCCATTGAAAACAACAGTCCAGTCACCGGAAAGGTCATTCTGATCCTTCGGCGGACGTTGATCACTCAAACTCAATTGATTGAAACCGAGCGGATACATGTTGCCGTCTTTCCATTCATCCTTGCCGATCACACCGTCAATGACGGGGGCCTTTGCCGCTTTTGCCGCAACAAAACCGGGTATCGCCCTTCTCTGGACTTCGGCGGCCGCTGCCGTTTCCGCTTTATCGTCGGCTGTCATGTCTGTTTTCTCTGTTGTGGTTGCTTTTTCAGAACTGACACAACCGAAAATCAGACCCAACAACAATGCCAGTAAAAATAACTTTTTCATAACACACTCCTTTACACGAATTTGATTTAAAAGGAGACGAGGCTTCTCCTCTCTACATTAATTGCATTATAATAGGTAACTTCATGGTTTTTTTCAAGTATTTTTCATATATTTTTCGTTTTGACATTCAAATTACAATATTTAATTGCTTATTTTACCTGTTCATTTTTTTCTGAATATACCGCAAAAAAAGCTTTTCCAGCTCGACCGCGGCAACGACGATCAATCCGGCAGCGCAACAAACGAAAAGCTGAAACCATGAGAGGGGGGCGGTCCTGAAAATCTCCTGAAAAAAAGGCACATAGACAAGCATCATTTGCAGTCCGATTGTCGACAAGACGGAAAGCAGCAATACCGGGTTTGAAAGCGGATTGAGTCTGAAAACTGATTCCTTAAACGAACGGACCGCCATCACATACATCATCTGGCAAAACGTAAGTGTCGTAAACACGACCGTTCTCCACGTATCGACATCGGAACCCCGGAGGAAGAAAAAATAGCCTGCGGCCAGAGAAAGAAAAGCGATCAATCCCCCCGCCCAGAGTATCCGGGCGCCGACACCGCGGGCAAACAGACTTTCATCCGGCCCGTAGGGAGGCCTTCGCATCGTATCCTTTTCCGTTCTCTCATACCCCAGGGCGATGGCGGGTGCCCCGTCTGTAACGAGATTGATCCAGAGAATCTGCGTGGGGACGAGGGGAAGCGGCATTCCCAGGAGCGGTCCAAACAACATTACCAGAATTTCACCGAAATTTCCCGTCAATATATATGTGATAAACTTCTTGATATTATCATAGATCGTCCGTCCTTCTTTGACGGCGGACACCAGGGTGGCGAAGTTATCGTCGAGCAATACCATGTCCGACGATTGCTTTGCCACATCCGTACCGGTGATCCCCATGGAAACACCGATATCCGCCGATTTCAACGCGGGCGCATCATTAACCCCGTCTCCGGTCATGGCGACAATATGGTGGGCACTCTGAAGTGCGTCGATGAGCTTCATTTTATGTTCCGGTGATACCCGCGCATATACCGATACTTCACCCACAACGTGCTCGAGATCGATAAAGTTCATCGAGGAGAGTTCCTCTCCCGTTACGCAGGAGTCGGCGTCCGTGATACCGAGTTGGCGTGCGATATGAAGCGCGGTCAGCGGATGATCGCCGGTGATCATCACGGGCCGTATACCCGCACGCCGGCAAAGGGCCACCGCTTCGGCGGCTTCCGGTCTTACCGGATCGAGCATGCCCGCCATACCGATAAAAACAAGGTCTTCTTCATAGCGATCGGGACGGTCAAACGACGTCCGATCGAGCATCCGGCATGCAACGCCCAACACCCGTATGCCGTTTTTCGCCATTCTTTCGTTTTCAAGGAGAATGTTCCGCCTCGCGTCATCGGAAAGCTCCTCGATGCTTCCGTCCCGTACCGCCTTCTTCGATATCTGCATGAGCCCGTCGACCGAACCTTTTGTAAAGGCGATATACATGCCCTTTTTATAATCCGGACAAAGCCCGATAAGGCGTCGGGTCTTTTCACTCAACTCATCCGCGGGCACATGTACCGTGGTCATTCTCTTCCTGCCCGAATCAAACGGCAGTTCCGCCACCCTCGGCAGATCATGCTCGAGTTCTTTCTTGTCCAATCCGATTTTTGCGGCAGCAGCGATTAATGCGCCTTCGGTCGGGTCCCCGATAAGTCCTGCATTTTCCGCCTCACTATCCTCACCATTACCTATCCCGGCCGCGAGAACGGCGTCGTTACAAAGAATGCCCCCCGCGAGAAAAAGAGAAACGGTAGTGCCGCCGCCTTCTTTTTCCTTTGTCACGGCTTCTTCTATCGAATATGTTTGTTCCCGAACCACGATACCGGTTACCGTCATCCTGTTCTGGGTGAGGGTTCCCGTTTTATCCGAACAGATAACCGTTACCGAACCGAGTGTTTCGACCGAGGGCAGGTTTCTGATGAGCGACTTCTTCTTCAACATGCTTCGCGCTCCCAGTGCCAAAGCGATCGTGACGACGGCGGGAAGCCCTTCCGGAATCGCCGCCACCGCCATGCTGATCGAGGTCATGAACATCGTCAACCGGTCTTCACCCCGGAGGAGCGATATCGCGGAAACAATGATAACGAGAACAAGCGCCGAAGCGGCAAGAACGCCCCCGAGACGGGCCAGCCGCTTTTGCAGGGGTGTCTGTTCTTCCTCGACATCCCCGAGCATTGTCGCTATCTTTCCAAGCTCCGTGTTCATCCCGGTCGCGGTTACCACGGCCTCGCCGCGGCCGTACGTGACGATCGTTCCCATGTAGATCATGTTTTTTCTGTCCCCGATCGGTGCCCTGCCGGGAAGCGGATCGGTATGCTTTTCGACCGGCACGGATTCACCGGTCAATGTCGATTCCCGAACGCGGAGATGGGGTGATGATATGAGTCGTGCGTCCGCGGGCACGATATTACCGGTCTCAACGATCACAATGTCGCCCGGCACGAGTCCGGATGCGGCGATTTCCCGGATAGTGCCGTCCCTCCTTACACGAACGAACGGAACCGAAAGTTTTTTGAGCGCGGCCATCGCGTTTTCCGCTTTCACCTCCTGCCAGAATCCCAGGATCGTATTGAGGACGACGATGACAAAGATAACGGCCCCATCGACATACTCGCCGAGGAATATCGAGACGATTGCGGCAACAATCAGAATAAGAACCATCACCTCCTTTATCTGATTGAAAAGAATCTGTAAAAGCGATTTCCGTTTTTTTTCTATCAGCTCATTTTTACCGCAGGAAAGCAGCCTTTCTTCCGCTTCCTTTTCGGAAAGCCCCTCCGCAATAACCGTCTTGAATTCCTTCAGTACCTCATCTTGAGTCTGTCTGTAAAAATCACCCATGAAATTTTCCTCCCGGAAAGCACCAATGTAATGGCACTGATAAAAATCTCACGGAATATAATAAAAAAGATTTGATTCTTTTTCCAGTAGTTTCCGGCAGAAACAGCACAAATGGTAAAATTTATACGGCAAAGCATTGCCAGAACTTGACTCAATCGATGTTTTTATATATGTTCATACACATGAATCCGTTAGCGATAGAACTGAACAGAAAACTCGAAGGAACAGCCGCGTTTGCTTTGCTTTCATCGCTCGGGAAACGCTTCTATTTCCCAAAGGGAATCGTCGCGCAGAGCATGGAAGCAACGAAACATGCCCACCGTTACAACGCCACCATCGGAACGGCAGGTCAAAAGGGCAAGCCGCTGTTTCTCCCGTCGATACGACAACTTATACCGTCGCTCGATCCGGAAGAAATATTTCCCTATGCATCGACGCCGGGGCTTCCTGAACTGCGGGACCTCTGGAAAAAAAACATGGAAAAAAAGAATCCCGATCTTGCGGGAAAACCGACGAGCCATCCCCTTGTCGTCGCGGGGATTACATCGGGTATTTCCATAATAGCGGATCTTTTTATCGATCCGGGAGACACTATCATCATCCCGGATATGTTCTGGGGCAACTATCGCCTGATATTCGAAGTGAAAAAGGAAGCGAACATCGTCAGTGTCCCGTTTTTCAATGATAATGGAAAACTCGATCTTCCGAGTCTTCAAAAAACAATAGAACGGCATGGATCGAAGGAGAAACTCATTATCCTTCTCAATTTTCCGAACAATCCGACCGGCTATTCGCCCACCGTCGATGAAATAGAGCCGCTTGTCGAGGTGCTGTATAAAGCCGCCGATTCCGGATCGAACCTTTTGGTCATTACCGATGATTCGTATTTCGGATTGTTTTTTGAAGACAATATCTACCCGCAATCGGTCTTCGCCGCGCTGGCGGGACTTCACCGTAATATTCTCGCGGTCAAACTCGACGGTTCGACAAAAGAGGATTTTGTCTGGGGATTCAGAATCGGTTTTCTTACTTACGGGGGCAAGGGACTCGGTACGGAACACTACCATGCGCTGGAACAAAAAACCATGGGACTTATCCGTTCCACGATTTCGAACTCCAGCAGGCTCGGCCAGAGTCTCATCATACGTGCACTCAAAAGCAGCAGTTATGAAAGAGAAAAGGAAGAAAACGTCAGGATTGTAAAGGAAAAATACGATAAAATTAAGGAAATCCTGGCCAAACGGGATAAAGACTCTCCGCTGCAGCCACTTCCCTATAATTCCGGATATTTCATGTGTTTCAGGCTCGAGAGGGGAAGCGCTGAAAAACTCAGACAGTATCTTCTTTATGAACGGCACATCGGCACGGTTTCCATCGAAGACCGTCTGCTTCGAATCGCTTACGCGAATATCGATACGGGGGATATGGAAGAATTATTCGAGGAAATCGATCGTGCCGTCAGGGAAATCTGCTGACCGGATTATATCCGGGCGATGTCAGTCGACCAGATACTGGCCTACCTGCTGGAGTTCGGGATTTTTTTCAAATACACAATTTCTGTTATTATGGGTTGCCTTGTCGAGTGCCACCGTTTTCATATAGAGTTCATTGACCAGATCGGCGAATATGCCGAGATTCGAACCAAAATTACTGATTGCCATTTCCCGCAGTACCTTGTCTTTGTTCGTCTCGGGTCCGTTTCTGGACAGCATCGTCTGCGAGCCCGACGAGAGAAGGGACTTCAGCCGGGGTTTGACTTCTTTCTTTGCGTGATGGATAAACGTCGCTGCGGCCAGAATAAACTCATAGAGTTCATGGAATTTATATCCCTCGAGCTTGCCGTACGTTTCCTTGTCCGCCATCCCCTCGAGAATGTCCCATGTCGACTGGGGAATTTCCATGACTAAAAGCGCTTTTCTGAGAAACCTGTTTGTTATATTGTTTCTGAAATGATCGTTTATCCTGACAATAAGCGACAGAATATCTCCGTCCTTTATCGGCATTATCGACATGATTGTCTCCCTGATATAAATATACCTGTATTAAATCTAAACCATCGGCATACCATAGTCAAGCTCTTTTGACGGTATTTGTGTTTCCGGGCTATACCATTTCTTCGAACATCCGGATTATTTCGCTATAAGTCAATAAAGCCGCCCCTTCCCGCAGCCGCATGAACATCGTTTCCGCCCGACCGGAAAAAAAAGCCCTTTCCTCATACTCATCCGGTTCGACGATAATCAGACGGCGGGCTTTTCCCGCAAGTTCCAGATTCGCCGCGTTTCCTTCACCGACGGGAAAAGAACAAAGAATCGTGAAATCCGCCCCGACGACATACGGAACAGCCCCGGAAACCGCTTCGCCGTCGATCTCGGAAAAAGCCGCAGTCGTTACCGTTTCGATACCAAGACTCCTCCACAGCATCGCATCGGTATCGTTTACGTGCGCGATTCCCCCCGTGATCCGAAAACCGAGCCTGAACAGCTCCCTGGTCAGATTGACGGCGCTTCCCGCCCCGCCGATAAGATGGACCCGCGGACCTTCCGGTCCCGCCCGCCGGGGGACGACACTCACGAGCCTGCTTCCCGTCGAGGTATTAATACCGATATCGGTCTTTACCCCGTACACGCGGTCGATGAGGCCGGGTGCGATGACGTTATCCGGTTTCCCGTCCGCGGCGATTCGTCCCTCATCGAGAAGAACCAGCCGGGAACAGTACCGTGAAGCTTCGTTCAGATTGTGAATCGCTGCGATTATCGTCTTTTTTTCCCTGCACAACTCTTCGGCCATCGAGAAAATTCTCTGCTGATGTTTTATATCGAGGTTCGAAGTCGGCTCGTCGAGAAGAAGCACCTCCGTCTCCTGCACGAGTGTCATGGCGAAAAAAACGAGTTGCCGTTCACCGCCCGACAATTCCAGTATCGGCCTTTCCTCGAATCCATGCAATCCCACGTAATCGAGCGCGCGGCGGACTTTCTCCCTGTCTTCTTCCGTCTCCCATCGCGCCCACCTCCTGTACGGATAACGGCCGAACATGACGACGGATGAAACGGTAAAGTTAAAACCCACCGCCCCCTCCTGCTGCATAAACGAGCAGTGTGTCGCGAGTTCCGGCTCCGTATATCGATGAAGCGGCTTCCCTTTGAGTGTGATATATCCTTTCGTGGGGGAAATGAGACGGTCCGCCAGCCTGAGCAGCGTGGTCTTGCCGGAACCGTTCGGACCGATAAGGCCGATAAACTCACCCTCGCCTGCTTCAAAACTCACCGAGTCGATAATACATGTGCCGCCGATGCGGTAACCGACATCACAAAACCGGAGCATTCCCCCTTCCTTTCGTTCCCCCGAATGCCTTCCGCTGGTAAGCGAAGATGAGAAAAAGGAGGTAGGGCGCACCGATAGCCGCAGTAATAATACCGACCCGTATTTCATACGGGGCAAAAACCGTACGGCCGATCGCATCGGCGGTCATGAGGAAGAGTCCTCCGCCGAGCGCACAGACGGGGACGAGCGTCCTGTTGTCCGGGCCTATCAGAAGCCGCAGAAGATGGGGGACCATGAGTCCGACAAACCCGATTGTTCCGCTGATCGAAACGGCTACACCGGTCGCGACCGCCGAAAAGAAAAGCAAAAGACGTTTTACCAGTTCCACGCGCATGCCCAGCACCCGGGCCTTTTCCTCACCCAGAGAAAAGAGGTTGAGATCCCGTGAAAAAAAGACGAGGAGGATGATAACGGGAAGGAGAATAGGGAGTGCCATGATAATATGTTCCCATCTCCGTTGATCCAAAGCACCCATTGTCCAGAAAATAAACTGGCTGACCTGATGCTCGGCCGTAAAAAGGAGGACGGCGGAAATTATTCCGGTAAAAAAGGAAGAAACGGCCATGCCGGCGAGAATGATAAAAAGAAGCGATGTATTGCCCCTGTAAGTGGAAATAACATAAATCACCGCGGCCGCGGCGAGGGCCCCCGTCACTGAAACAAGCGGCATCAAAAAGATATTCAACGAAAAAAGCCCGGTGCCGATCGCGATGACGGCGCCGAGACTTCCACCCGCCGAAACACCGAGAATTTCCGGACTTGCAAGGGGATTCCTGAATAATCCCTGCATCGTCGCGCCGGCTGAAGCAAGCGCGGCCCCCACAAGCAATGCCGTTATTACACGGGGAAGACGGACAAACAGAATCGTCACCTCCAAAACCTCGTCCGCCTCCCCTGCCGAAAGGAAACCGAGTTTTGAGAGGATGACTCCTATTATACCGGCGGGGTCCACCATCACCGGTCCGATTCCGGTACAGAGGATGACAGCGACCGGAACCAGAACGGCAAGTACAATTAATAGAGGGAATCCCGATTTATTCCTCATTTTCCCGCCCGAAGATCGTCGGATAAGCGCGCCGCGCCAGGTCTTCAACGCCTAACACACTGTAATGCGAACCGGAACTCCTGTGTTTTTCCGGAATCCGGTAAACCCGCCGGTTTTTGACCGCGGAGAGTACCCTGAACGCGGGATCTTCCATAAAAAGGCTATAGTTCCTGTCGGCGCCGTCCCGTTCTCCATACACCCAGTCCGGTAAAATGATAATATCCGGATCGAGCCTGATGAGTGCTTCTTTTGAAATCGGGACGGCGCCCCATCTGTCGGCATCCAGAGCCGCCACCGCGTTCTTCAAGCCGGCATGGCGCACTATTTCATCCCACATCGAACCGGCGCCGAAGGATGTGCCGAAATCCGCCGAATAATCCATTACCGTAAGCCTTTCTTCTTCCGTCAGCGGTGAAAGTAAACGTTCGATTTGATTGAGTTTATCTTCCATCCATTCGATCAGTTCTTCACCGCTTTCCTTTTCAGCGGTCAACCGTGCAAGAAACCTGATAGTACGAATAACCCCGTTAAACGTGACGGGAAAATCCAGGATACAGACCGGTATCCCCGCGTCACGAAGCTGTTCGGCGCCCCCGAAACCGCTCCACGATGAGAGAAAGACGATATCCGGTTTGAGCGACAGGTATATTTCCACATTGAAGGGTATTCTGTGTTCAATACCGTCAAGGTCGTGTTCAATGTTAGACGTTTCTCCGTCTTCCGCGAAATTCGTGACGGCGGCAATATCTCCCTTTTGAACAATCGAGAGCAGCAGTTCATCGATAAACAACGCACCGGAGATAATCCTGCGGGGTTTTTCCCGGACCGCGAACGTGTTTCCATAATCATCGACGACGGAGAGTGGATAGCCGTCGCCTTCAATCCGCGCCTCACCTGTTGTCCCCCGCTGCCTGAGACAACCCGAAGGCGTGAGGACAACCAGTATCATCATTAATGGAAATAAACATCGCACAAATACAACCTCTTTTACCGGACAACCATGACCATAGTATTTTTATCGTCCCATGTCAACAGAACCCCGCAACGGCGGCCGCCTTCCGTCATGACACGAAATTCATCGCATCCCCTGCGCTTCCGTTCTCGTTCATACATCATATTCATTCGGATTTGTTTTTTTATCCTTGACGGTGAGTGTCTTCATCTGGTATTAATGGATGTCATAACAATGCTTTTTATATGGAGCGGGCTTTAATGAAAAAACGATCACAACTATCCGTCATATTCGTTTTCTGTATGACCGGTTTCCTGTTTTTTTCATGTTCGGGTAATCCCGAAGGATTTACCATCCTTCACTGGGCATGCGATACGGGGAATCTCGAAATGGTCAAATCGCTGGTTACGGATAAAAAAATGGACATTGACGCAAAGGACAGCGAAGGGAGGACCCCCGTCTATCTCGCCGTCCGCGATGGTTATAAAAATATCGTCGATTTCCTCATCGGAGAAGGCGCACAAACGGCCATCCCCGACAAGGACGGAATGACGATCATGCATTGGGCGGCGTACGAGGGATACGACGGGATCGTCGGGCTCCTGAAAGATTCGGACAATCTCATTGCCGCGAAAGACAAAAGCGGACGCGCCCCCATACAATGGGCCCTGCGAAAAGACAACCGGTCGACCGTCATGCTTCTGCTCGAAGCGGGCTCACCCTACGATTTCACCGACTCGGGCGGCAATACCCTTCTCCATTGGGCTTCCGAAAGGGGCTATACGGATATTGTCACGTTTCTTCTCGATAAAGGCATGAGTCCGAATATAAAAAACAAACGGGGATATGTCCCGCTGCATCTTGCGGCAGACGGCAATCATACGGAGATCGTGGAACTGCTGATCCGGCACGGGGCGGAAGTCGGCATCCGCTGGCCGAAGAAACCGCTGTTGTAGCCGGACGATCGGGATATGAGCGAATGGCCGCACAGAAAGAATCCGGACGAATAAAAAGCTTTTTTCTCACGTTATGCGGGGCAATGAAATCCGGTTGTTTATGGATAGCCCGGTCAATCGCCGCCGTGATCGATCGATCGATCAAACCCCGCTTCACACGTTTCGTTTCCACACTGAAGGACATTAATATCTACAGGCATGTGCGTGAGCACTGTATCTATCGGTACCTTTCAACCATGATGCAGCTGGAAAAATCCGGTACCGTCATAACATGGCAGCCCTTTTATCTTATCCTTGTAAAAACGATTATCGCCGTCACCGTCTTTATCTTTGTTTTCAATCTCTATCCGTACCTTTCCGGTTGGCTGGGAGAGATTGTACGCTTTTTCAGGCTGCATGAAATCTATCATTTCGATTTCCCCACGAGGTCGTCGCTCGATACCGCCGCACAGGTGATTATCGCTTTAGTTCTGGGATATATCGGTCTTTTTTTTCTTATTTATCACATACAGGCACTTTTTTCCTCACTTGTGATAAATAACGCGGGCAAAAAGGCGTATTACATCAGAAACAGTGTCGTCTGCACGTCACTCTATGTTTTTTCCGTTCCGGAAATCGATCATATCGTCCTCAAACAGAATATTCTCTTCCGGCTTCTCGGTATCGGGACGATCGTTTTCATGAAAAAATCCGGTGAAAAAGTGACGATCGCTTCGATAAAAAACGCGTCAAAGGTGTTCAGACAATTTTCTTCGATTATCGGAGAGAATGACGGTTCGAACAAACCGGAAGGACGATACGGGTGACGTCTCTCATACGCAAAGCGCCATATCTGCCGTATCTTTGCGCGCTGGCAATAAGCCTTCTCTATTTCCTTTTTCAGTTCCACCATATGCAGCAGTATTTCGATTCCGACCAGATCGTCTACCTCAACAACATCAAACACGCATTGAAACCGGGCGCCACATGTATGTATTATCCCCATCACCTTCATATGGAGTCCGGTGGGAAACTGTTTCACGAGTTCATGATGGAGCACTTCGCGGAGGCGGGCTTTACCGATGTGGTCGTCAACAACCGCCTGCGTTCGATCCTTTTTGCCTGCATCGGGATTTTTTTCGCGGTCCTCTTTCTCTTCGAATCGACGGGGAGGCTTTTCTGGGGAATTCTTGGCGGTATTCTCATCGGTTTCTGCCATGGATACCTTTCCTATGCGACAAAGGTCGATACGGCAATCTTTCCGGCTTCGGCAATGATCGCCCTGGTATGGATAATACAGAGAATCGAACGTTCAAAACGCAGACCGGTACTGCTGGCACTCCCCGCCGGCATCATTCTTTTTCTCGGTGTGATGTTTCATCAGTATATGGGGTTTGCCTGCGTCTTGAGTGTGATCGCCCTCCTCCTTCCGCCGCTTCTGTTCCGGCCTTCCATCCCGGCTCCGTTCACAATGGAAAAAAAGGAAAAGGGGCCGGAAATCGAAGAAAATCCACGGGCGCGGTATCTTACCGTCACCGTCATGGCGCTTTCCGGGATCATCCTCATCGGCGCGGGATTCTTCTATACCGGTGAATCGGTCTATAATCTCCCCTTTTCAGGGGAGGAACGGCGTGAAAGCAGAAGTATCTTCGGCAACACCCTCTTCCAGCGATGGATTATGGGATATGCCGTCCTCGATACCTGGGGAAAAGGTTTCAAGAATTTCAATCCGAAAAACCCCTTCCGGGGTTTTACAAAGTCATTTCTCTCGAGTGTCCCCGGAAAAAATCTTTCGACTTTCGATTACGACTACGATTACAAAATAAACGAACCTGAAAACGAAAAAGGTATCACCCATAACCAGGTCGCCTATTTTACGTTGATCACGCTTGCCGGATGCCTTATATTTTTCCCGTTTATGTGGGTCCGCTACCGGCGTACCTTTTTCTTCATTCTTTCCGGATTTATCGTTTTCGCCCTCTATGTCACCTACTGGGAGGCGCATTATTACGAGTTCTGGGTCGTACCCTGCCTGCTTCTCTGTCTGCTTGCCGTCCTCCTTCTCAATCTTCTGGGTGAAAAACTATCGCCGCTGCTCAGCCGGTTTTCCCAATATCCGTTCTTTGCATACATCATCTTTTTTATCATCATCGTTTCGTTTCACAATATCCGTTTTCACGCTGCACCCTATTCACGCAACAGGGTGTTTTACGGGATAAGCTCAAGGTGGTCAAGGGATTATACATACGGTCTCGTGAACCGGGATATCTATAAAAATCCCGACAATGTCTATGCGGATGTATACAAGGATTGAACGACAACCGTCATTCCCGTATCTTCTCGACGGTCTCGACCATTATATAGCAGGAATCACCGTTACCGTGGCAGTACCGTTTGCCCGTTATACGCACCCTTCTCCCTGCACCGATAATTTCGTTTTTATTCGTATGTATGTGTAGATCCGCTTCCGTATAATAGCGCGGAAGCTTCTCCGCATGATTAGGACCGTCCCCTATCCTGATATTCGCCGTTATCGATTTCCCCTTGCTTTCAGGTTTTTCGAACAACAGCGCGTTAATACTCTTCGATCGAAGCGATACGGTCGGTGAAACCGCAAAATATCCTTCGATCGATATACGCATACCCTGAGTGAAGGATAGGTCGTCGAGCGTATCAAAGGTCACATCGACCGGTTTTCCCCCGTTGCAGGACAATATGCCGATGCATATGAAAGCCATGACGCAAAACCGTTTCATCTTTGCATCCTCCTCTTCGTCGCCCGAATTTATCATTATCCATATATTACACCGATTGGCCCGCCCCTTCAATACGTACGCACATGAGGTGTCGTGAACATCCCCGATTATCGATGAGACAACCGCCCGTAACACTCTGCATCCGCCGTTCCCGATTGACTCCGTAAGCCGACTCTGTTACTATAATGCTGCCCATTCGTAATGGAAGGAACGACCAGACGGGTGATAGATGCCATGAACGGGGAGGAGTGATTATGGAGATTATAAAATACAGTGACGCGGACGACAAAGTCGGGAGGATCATTAACAGGGGAAGGTATGTCGATAAAAAAATCGTATCCACGGTAAACAGAATCATCGCCTGTGTCAGAAAGCACGGGGACAGGGCGGTTGCGAAGTACACGAAAAAACTGGATCACATCACGCTCGATAAAACGAACAGGGTTATCGGCAACGATTACCTTTCCGCATGCAGGGATAAAATCGATGGTGAAATTATTGAAATACTTTCTGCGGCCCGGGACAATATCACCGCATATCATAATCACCAGCGTCAGGAATCATGGATTTCGGAGTTCGCCGATAACGTCCGGCTGGGCCAGGTGATCCGGCCGCTCGACCGGGTGGGCGTCTATGTCCCCGGAGGCAGGGCATTTTATCCTTCGACGGTCCTCATGAATATTATTCCCGCCCGTATTGCCGGGGTTAGCGACATTGTCGTCGCCACCCCGCCGGCCGCCTTCCTGGAAACCCCGCTTATCGGAGCGACGCTCGATCTGCTCGGCGTCGCGAAGGTGTATATGGCGGGCGGGGCTCAGGCGATCGCCGCCATGGCCTACGGCACTGAAACGATACCGAAAGTGGACAAAATCGTTGGGCCGGGCAATATCTATGTCGCCACCGCAAAACAGCAGGTTTTCGGCCAGGTGGATATCGATATGACCGCCGGCCCTTCTGAAGTGGTCGTTCTGGCACAAAAGGGTGCGAATCCCGAATGGGTCGCCCTTGATCTCCTGAGCCAGGCGGAACACAGGACAGGATACGAATCCGCCGTCCTCGTCACCGACTCATTCGATTTCGCGGAAAAGGTGAAATCCGCCGTCTTCTCCTATCTCGCGGGGACGGAGCACGAGAAGCTGATTAAAAGAATTCTATCGACCTACGGGGCGATCATCGTGGTAAAGGATATGGCCGAGGGCGCACGCGTGGTCAACAAAATCGCACCCGAACATCTCGAGATCATTGTCGAAAACGAAAACGAGATCATCCCCCTCATCAGGCACGCGGGTGCCATTTTCGTCGGCGAATATTCGAGTGAACCCGTCGGCGATTACTGGGCGGGACCGAACCATGTTCTTCCCACCGGAGGGACGGCGCGTTTCTTCTCCCCCCTCGGTGTTTATGATTTTTTCAAACGGAGTTCTCTCATCTACTATTCGAAAGAGGCCCTGCTCAAGCACGCGGCGAAGATCAATGAGTTTGCCGGGCGGGAAGACCTCATGTTCCACGGAAAGGCGGTCATGAAACGCCTCGAAGACATTTCGGAAAAAAAAGGGGGATGATATGAGCGGGTCCGGAATTCTCGACCTCTTTATCGGTCTGAGTTTTATCTATTTTTTCCTGAGCCTCGTCTGCATGTGGATTAACGAGATTCTCGCGGCATTATTCGGAATGCGGCAGAAAAATCTCGTAATGCTCGTCGTAAACCTCCTCGATCCGGGTAATGCACATACCGCCGGGAAAAAACTTTTTCACCCCACAGTTTCTCCGGTTTCAGGTTCGCGTCCCGAAACGGATGAAAAGCCTGGTTCGAATATCGTCAGGGCCTTTTTCGAACATCCCCTGATCAACTCGTTGTCCAAAAAGGGAAAGCTTCCCTCATATATTCCCGGCAGGGAGTTCGCTCTCACGCTGCAGGATATGCTCGTCGAAGCCGGTATTCACGGCGAGGAATCGGTAACGGAACCCCCGACTCCGGACAATATTCTCACCCTCATGGAAAAAGGGGCATTGAAAATATCCGATGAATCGGCCCGTCATGCGATACTCGCCCTGATCGGCGATGCGCGTATACAGCACGGCGATACCGGCGGGCGGTCCGCCGCCGTTTTGGAGAATTTCGATAAGTGGTTTCAATCCGTCGCCGAACGCGCCTCCGGATGGTACAAACGCACCACGCAGATAATTCTGTTCGCGATCGGGTTTTTTGTCGCCGCTTTTTTCAACGCGGACACGATCGGCATGGCGCAAAAACTTATGGCGCAGCCTGAAACGAGGACGCGGTTGAGTGAACTGGCCGTCGCCGAGACACAGGCGATCATAGAAGACACGCGTCTGGAGGGCGCCGAATACTCGAACACGATTCAGATAATCGCTGAAAAAAGAAGCGCAATCGAAAAGACTCAGATGATACTCGGCTGGACGGAATTCCCCCCGCCGGATGGTCCTGCACTGTTATGGAAGATAATCGGAGTTCTCATCACCGCCTTCGGTGTATCGATGGGGAGTCCGTTCTGGTGGGATATCCTCAACCGTTTCACGAATCCGAGACTCGGGGGGAAAAAACCCGGGGTAAATACCCGGACCTAGGGAAACCCGGTGATGATCCCGACGTAAAACTGGGCGATCAAAAGCGCGTCGACGATATCGACATTACCGTTTCCATTCACATCCCCGATCGACTCCGGTGCCGTGTAAGCCGCGGGAAATAATCCGACATAATACTGCGCGACTAAAAGCGCATCCACGATATCGATAGTGCCGTTTTCATTGACGTCGCCCGGTTGACCCGACGGGGCGGAGGTCGGCCCCGGCGTCGTTCCGCCGTAGGAAAGCCCCTCGCCGTACGCAAAAAGCGGGTCGTAAACCGCATCGCCGACATTGACCGGTATCTGCCCCATATCCCTCGGCCATGTAAAAGCCAGCCTGCCGCTGAAATCGTAATCGCCGAACAGGACGTCGGCGACTCCCATGCCCTCGGAGCCGGGAAGCCATGCCGCGACAAAAGCATTCCAGTTGCCGATCTGACCGGTGACGAGCATGGGCCGGCCCGAAACCAGCACAACCACCATCGGGATACCGGCATTCGAGACGGTATTGAGCACACTGATGTCTTCGGAGGCAAGCGAAAGATCGTTCGAGTCCCCGCGGCTTTCCGCGTAGGGCGTTTCGCCGATGACGACAACGGCAACGTCATGTCCCTGTGCGCCGCTTCCGTTCCGGCTGAATGTCACCTTCCCCGACGAACCGATTGTGTTCCTGATTCCCTGAAGGATGGTCGTCCCCTCGGTGATGTTGCCGCTCGACCCCTGCCAGCTGATCGTCCAGCCGCCGCATTGGTTGCCGATGTCGTCAGCGTTCTTTCCGGCGACAAAAACCGAACCGCTTTTTGAAAGTGGAAGAACACCGTCGTTCTTCAGCAGCACGAGACTCTTTCGAACCGCCTCCCGCGCAACGGCCCGGTGGGACGTCGATCCGACGCTCGCAAGCAGCGAACGGTCTGCGTAGGGGTGTTCGAAAAGCCCCATCCGGAACTTTATGCGGAGAATTCTCCGTACGGCGTCGTCGATCCTCGACTCCGATACCTGTCCGTTTGCGACAAGGGATTCGAGCGTCGACATGAACGACTGCCAGTTGAAAGGTTCCATAAACAAATCGATTCCCGCGTTCACGGCGGCCCTCACCTGGTCGCTGTACGAACCGGAAAGTTCCATAATACCATTGTAATCGGATATGACGAAACCGTCGAATCCTTTCTCGTTTTTGAGAATATCGGTGATAAGCCTTCCGCTTCCGTGACATTTTTGCGAGTTCCAGCTCGAGTATGAAATCATAACGGAACCCACCCCGGCACTGAACGCCGACTCGTAGGCGGCCATGTGAATATCCCTGAGTTCCTGCTCCGTAGCCTGTGTATCGCCGCGGTCCTTGCCGTTTGTAGTCCCTCCGTCACCGACCCAATGCTTTGCTGTGGCGCATATCCGCTCCCCGCCACTCAGGTCCTGCCCCTGAAAGCCGGTAACATACCGCCCGCCTAACAGTCGGTGTATTTCCGGGTCTTCGCCGAACCCTTCATAGGTTCTCCCCCATCGTTCGTTGCGGGGGACCGTCAGACACGGGCCGAACGTCATGTCGACTCCGGTTGCGGCGACCTCCCGCGCGACGATACGGCCGATCTCTTCGAGAAGATCGGGATCGCGGGCGGCGCCGAGGCCGATATTGTGGGGGAACACCGTTGCCCCATTGACATTACCGAATCCGTGAATCGCGTCCACTCCGTAAATGACCGGAATTCCGAGACTCGCGTTCATCGCCTCACGCTGGAACTCGTCATACATGTCCGCCCAGTCCGAGGCGATGTTGTTCGGTTCCGCCTCCGAATCCGCCCCGCTCAAGATCGAACCGATGCAATTGTTGCCCACATCGCCCGGATCGAGGGCATTCTTTTCCGCCTGAGTCATCTGCCCTATTTTCTGCCGTAATGTCATACGCGAAAGAAGATCGTTCACCCTCTCTTCAATCGAAGCATTCGGGTCTTTATATACCTGTGAAAAAAGAAACGTGACGGAAAAAAGAAGATAAAGAATGCTGATAATGTTTTTTTTCATGATGTTACTCCTTTGACAATTGTTTTTTCATGTTCATTTACATTGACGACGGTATTCTATCACAGGTATCGGGCAATAAACATAGGTTGATTGTCTTATGGGTACTTCTATTCCTTCAGGAATTAACCGTTATATTTTATGGGGGTAATTATATAAACGGGACATCAGAGAGCGGGGTCCGAGAACAGCTGTCTCTGTGAAAAAATATAAAGTATTTTTTTTTCTGCCCGGTCTTGACATATCCCCGTATAACCGATTAAGGTAATTTCATGGCTCAACAGATACGCCGTTTGAAAGGGAAAAAGGACGAAGACGCGTGCAGCAGACTCGCACAGTATTGTTTCCCCGATGAGGTGGGCTGGACTTCCCGTATTTTTCCCATAACCGCAGAGGACGAGGCATGGGGGCTTTTCAAGGACGGCCAGCTGGCAACGGCGACCATCTCCCGATACTATGAAGCATACATTTACGGTTCACTGGAAAAGATGTCGGGTATTTCCCTGGTTGAGTCCCATCCGCACATGAGAAATCAGGGTCTCGTCCGTGAACTCCTCAATCACATCATCAAGGAAGACGTCAAGCGCGGCATGGTCTTTTCGACCCTCAGGCCGTTCAAGTTCTTTTTTTATGAGAAATTCGGCTACGGCTACAGCGGGGACACCTGTTTTTTTTCCTTTTCGCCGGACAATATTAAAGAACTCCCCGTAGAAGGCGCAATGATACGATTCGAGGAAAAAGATTCACAACTCAAGGATGTATGGAATGTCCAGGATGAATGGGTAAAAAACTACACCTTCGGCATCACGGCAAAACATATCAGTTTAAAACAGATGATCGATGAACTCAATTTTCGCAAGCAGCATCTGTTTCTCTATTACAGGGACGGGACATGCAGGGGATATATCCTCCTTTCGTTGATAACGGCCGGCCAGTTTGAGATGAATATGCAGATAAGCAAAATGGCATGGACGGATCAGGACGCCTTTCGGGGTCTTATGACATTTATCCGTACCCACAAGGATCAATGCAAAGAAGCGAGATGTGTCCTTCCCGCAGATATTCCGCTTCATCTGGTCTTCAAAAATCCCCGTATATTACAGACCGTGAAAGCCGATCATATGGTACGTCCCCTCAATATCGAATACCTGCTTAAACTCAAACTCCAGGATAATCCCGTCAAATGCGGAGAGTTTTCCTTTGCAATCGAAGACCCGATTATTCCCCATAATACCGGTTCATATATCATCGAAAACAACCGGGTAATCAAACGGTCTTATGAAGAAGAGAATATCATCCCGTTGCATATTTTCTCGTCACTGCTCTTTGGAAGCTATTCGTTACAGGATGCCCAGCTTGCGGGATTAATCGGAGACGACTTCCCGGAGAATGCCCGTCTGCTTTTTACAAAAACTGGTTCCATTCATTTGAGCGAGTTTTTTTAAGGGAATTCACATTCTCTTTCAATGAATCGAATGAACTGTTGGCAGCCTCCCCCCGGAAGACAATCCACTATCATTTATACCATTGCCCCCAGAAGTTCATCCAGCATCACAGTGGCGAAGCTCGTGGCATAATCGCTCATTGCATAAGGGATAACGAGTTCACTGCCGTGCAGCAGCGCACCACACGTGTACACGACATTCGGTACATAACCTTCACGCTCGGTTTCATTCGGTTCCAGCAACGGCTCACGCAGGCGGCCGATAACCCGTGAGGGATCTTCAAGGTCCAGCAGGAAAGCACCGATACAATACTTCCGCATGGGACCTACCCCGTGACTCAACACCAGCCAGCCGTCCTTTGTCTCGATAGGCGAACCACAGGTACCAATCTTCACGAGTTCCCACGGTTGGGAAGGCTGCAGCAACAACCTGGACGTTTGCCAGAAATGGATATTGTCGGAGTACATCAGAAGGATGTTTTCATCATCCTGTCGCGAGAGCATGGCATAATGTCCGTTGATTTTGCGTGGAAACAAGGCCATGCCTTTATTCTGCACCGCGGCGCCATTGAGTGTAATAAACTTGAAGTGGACAAAATCACGGGTCTCCAGCAATTGGGGTAACGTGATCTTACCGTCGTACGCGGTGTAGGTTGCATAGTAGGTAAAGCCATTGTCACTGGTTTGAAATCGAACGAATCGCGCATCCTCAATACCGTTACTCTGACTGGGTACTGATGGAAAGATAACGCGCTGGGAGACACGGCTGTCGGAAGTAAAACGCACTTCATAGTTGGATTCGGCGAGCAACAGGATGCCCTGTGTGGCACGGTCGGCCATCGCATCGACCGGATTCATTTTGCGGCGTTCTTCCTCCAGAATGCGGCGCAGGTCATCAAGGATAAATTCCCCGGGAAGTTGATCCACAACGCACCGGCAAAAGTTATTGTGCAGACCCGCCTCCTTCAGTTTGCGGGCAAAAAGTGCTTTCTCGTAAACTGCGTTGGGTACGGGTTCCGGTTCCGTCACAAACGGAACAGGAGGCGTGAGTGTGATACGATGCCGCGCACTAATGACGCCCATGCGGAAGGTGATGGAGGATATGTGCCCTTCGCCCGTGGCGCGAAGACTCAGAATAAAACGCAGCGAACCGGCAGGAAGCCCTGTCTGCTCGGGGTGCGGCACAATGGAAGGATTGAAGAGTGCCGCCGACTCCGGTGAATATTCGTGTGAAAAATAGGACCCGATGAGTGCCTGCCGTTCCGATGATATTTCCTGTCCCACATCCATGAAGCGCTTTACCTGTATGAAACGATTTCTGAATATTTTCTCAACGTGTTCATGCCTGTCTTCAAACTCGCCCAGCACCCGATACAGCATTTTGACTGCTTCTTCATCCGAGAGTGCCAGAATGCGTGCGATGATTCTCCGCGTGATATCTTTTACGACAGGATAAAATGGCCGCATCAGGACCCGGGAGCGGTCCGGGGTAAGCGTCGGCCCGATACGTTTTGCGTGCACCATTTGATAAATCTTACCGGTTGTAATTCCATTGTTATTGACAGTAAACGCTTTGTCCATCACGATTCACCCTGCGGTTCCTTGAAGCTGATGAGTCTGCTCTGGAGTGTCTGCATTTCCTCCAATGACAGCAGGAAAGCGAGCGTCGACTCGGAACCCTGGTTTTGACTCAACCGGTCGACATGCAGACCGTCCCGGCAGCCTCCTGTACATGAGTCATAAAGCGCCAATCCCAGATCGTTCCGTCCCAGGAACCATTCGAAAGCCCGTCGTGCTTCCACAGCCCAGGACAAATCAGCTGTTGCATAATATGCCTCGATGCACGCTGATACCGTGACCTGGGCCTCTATCGGTTGCTGGTCGAACAATGCCCGTTCCTGTCCTCTCCTGAAAAATCCGTTTGAACCGATAGGCCGGAACGAACCGGTATCAGATGTTTGAACCTTTACCAGCCAGCGTAATGTTTTGAGACCGGTTTCAAGCATCATATCATCGTTCATCCTGCGGCCGCTAAGTATCAGCGCATGCGACAGCTTGGCATTCGCGTAGGAAACAACGTCTTCAAACCATTGCCAGTGTTCGGTCGCGCTATCGGCATAGCGTTGCATCAGTTTCGCTGAAAGTGATTCACGAATCTGGTTCGCACGCCGGTCGCCACTCAGCCGCCCGAGGTACTCGTCAATACCGATAAGCGTGAACGCCCACGCGCGTGGTGAAGTGAATCCGGATGCAACGGGAAGGGCTTGCTCGAAAAGTTCTGCAGCCAGCATGTGGTAACTGCCGTGGTCTTCATGCCCCATACAGAGCCCCAACGCCCACAAGGCATGACCATGGCAATCTTCCGAACCGGTTTCCTGAAGCCAGCGACGGTCGAAGCTCATAAAATTGCGGAACCGGTGGCTCTTCCTGTCAAAGGCGTAGTTTAAAAATGCAGCATAGGATGCGGCCAAATCATTGATACGAAGCGAACGATGCCCCGACTGCTGAAGTTTCAGCGTCAGCAACAATGCACGCGCATTATCGTCCGTGCAATAGCCTTCGGCAAAATTCGGAACCGTAAAACTGGCATGCTGAAATATTCCGGCCGAATCACTCATTCGATACAGATGGTCGAGTTTCAGCATGGGCAGCTGATCCGGCTGCTCATCAAGGGTCTTGATGGGTGATGATTTCCGACCCACGAAGCTGTGATCCTGACCTGCCTGGTGGAAGGATTTCACATAAAGTTGCGCCACACGGCTCCATACCATCTCACGGCCTTTCTGATAGGCATTTTTACGCATCGAATGTCGCAACGGCTCGTCGTGCAGCAGATCGATTACAGCATGCGCTATTGCTGCTGCATCACGAAACGGTACCAGTTTACCACGGCCGTCGGCCAGCAGTTCTGCAGCGTGCCAGTAGGGTGTGGATACAACAGCATTACCGGAGCCGAAGGCATAGGCAAGCGTGCCCGAGGTTATCTGTGTTTCAGTCAGGTAGGGTGTAAGGTAAATATCAGTCGCACCGATAAATCGTATAAGCTCCTCCAACTCGACAAAACGATTGAAGAATACAACATGCTTCTGAACTCCAAGGGCCTTGGCCATACGCTCGAGGCTTAACCGGTAAAACTCACTCTCATGTCGCAGAATATTCGGGTGTGTCTGGCCTACCACTATGAAAACCGTGTTGGGAAACTCAGTGATGATATCCGGCAGCGCACGCAGGACGTACTCGATACCCTTGTTAGGTGAAAGGAGCCCGAAGGTAAGTAATACCTGCCTGCCTGCAACGCCAAACTCATCCTTAAAATAATTGGGATCGGCAAATGGCATGTCGGGGATACCGTGCGGAATAAGGTCTATCTTGTCTGAGGATACTTGATAGACATCGAGCAAAAACTCCCGGCCTTTTTCAGTCATAGCCAAAAGCCTCGTGGAAAGCCGTATTAATTCACACATCACGCGCAGCTGCTCAGGATTTGGTTCACGTAGTATTGTATGGAGCGTGGTAACGATAGGCATTTGCAGCTCGTGCAGCAATGCCAGCAGGTAACTGCCCTCCAACCCACCATATATACCAAACTCGTGTTCAACACAGAGAACATCCACATCTGTGATGTTAAGGAAATCCGCCGCGCGCAGATAGGACGGCAAGTCCTGTTCCGTGATCTCAAACCGTACCTCCGGCGGATACGCATAGCCGCCTTCGATGTCATTGACCGGAATGACAAGGCATTGGGTGGTCGGAAACTCCAGTGCAACCGCATTACGCAAATCTGTTGTGTATGTCGCTATACCGCACTTTCTGGGAAGATAATCGCCGAGGAACGCAATTTTGCGTATGTTAGTTGTTTTTTTCATTACAATCCGTCTCTCCTTGCGGGCTCATTCAATCATATCTTCTTTTTTAATTTGATGAGACAGGCAGTTGGTCACAGAATAAAACTAGTTTCTGTCGTTGCGGCCGGACTCATTCTGCACGCCACTCAATGATAGTCCTTTTTCCAATCCTTATCAATAATTGTGAGATAATTCGATGTGGTTTTAACTGATCAATCAATGACAGTAAAATAAATAACATCCGGAATTATCCCGGCCACGTATTTCCCGAAGCACATCCACAGTTTCTTTATAAAAGACAGCACTATCTATTCCAAGTGATTTTCTTAAAACCCGCATTATTCCCATTTCTTGTGCCTATATTTGCTTTTCCCATTCTTTTCTGATTTCGTTTTTCATTCTCTCCCATTCCCTATCCAGATTGGAATCCATATCTTTTTCCAATTGTTCCCTTTCCCTTTCAAATTTCTCTTTTAATTGTATAGCCATCGATTTTGCCCATTCCTTCCGGATTCCCCCAACTGCTGCATCCCATTTTTTATCTCTTTCTTTTTGCTTTTCTTCTATTTTAACATAGAGTGCTCTACCTTCAGCCGTTTCTTTGGAAATCGGATGTTTTTCAAATAACGTATTTAATATTCTTTTAGCGTTGTTATAGTCGTTATTCTCGAAATATGTTTTACCTTGTTCAAAAAGCCGGCCCGGTTCATATTTTATTTGATCAAGTTCCTTATTAAGCTTTGTATTTTGCCCTTCTATATAACTGACTGTTGTAAATTGCAATATAATGAAAATAGTCAATCCCCCTGCCAAAAATGCGAAAACCCTGTTCACCCACATCCTGACAATTTCATTTTTAATCATAGCATCCTCCTTCAGAACTATTTAATTAAAATCACTTACATTATATTTTTTCAAAAAATGAAACCATTTTTAATATAATGAAGGCTTCACAATGTTTTATCTGTAAGGTTTTTTTATCATGACTACAATGTTAATCAGATATACTTTTAACTCAAGAGCTGATATCCTCATATTTTTGATCTATTTCCCTAATAGGTGAGATAATTCTGCAATTACCTTCTCTTCTTATATCATTTTGTCACGAATCCCATACAGAAGACTGCTTTCACTTGCTCACTATGATGGTTCGGCATTATTCCCATCAAAGACGTGACATGCACCTCCTCGATTATCAGCCACTTCTTCCCGCTTTTTCTCTTATGCAGACATTGCAGAAAAAAAACCAATCACTCATTTACTTTTCTATCTTCCTTCATTTTCCCCTTTATTTCAAAGAATATAGTAAAAATGCCACCTGCTTTGCAGGTGGCATTTTTACCAAAACATACCGGAACATAAAAAGTATAGCCGTTATCAAAATAACGAAAACCGCACCAGAGAAGGAATCTGCCCGCTTATGTTGGTCACGTGAGTTCCACAAGCGGCTTCGGCACCGAAATATAATACCCCTGAACAAAATCAACCCCGATGGTAACGAGAAGATCGTAGGTCTGTTTATCCTTCACATATTCTGCGATTGTTTTCAATCCCATATGATGACCGAGGGTATTGATCGTTTTCGCGATCGCGTAGTCTTTTTCATCGGAGACGATATTTTTAACGAATGAACCGTCGATTTTCAGGTAATCGACCGCGAGCCGTTTCAGATAATTATACGAGGAAAGCCCGTTGCCGAAATCATCCAGGGCAAAACTGCACCCCATATTTTTAAGGGTATTGATAAAACGTTCGGTTTCTGAGAAATTGACGATCGCGATCGTCTCCGTTATTTCAAAACATAAAAGCTCCGGGGGAATGGCATACTCGCGGATACGGCTGATGATAAAATCGAGCATTTTTTCATCGTTCAGGGAAGCGCCAGACAGATTGATACTGCAGCAATGAAGCCGTCTTTCAGAATTTTTACAATACCACTTATTGAAATGCTTGAAGAAATTTTCAATCACCCACATATCGATTCTGGATATAAAATTGTACCGCTCCGCAGCGGGCAAAAACTGGGCGGGCGCGATAATCCCGCCGTTTTCATCCGCCATACGGATGAGAAGTTCGAAATGGTCGCCCCCTTTTGAATCCGCACTCAATGATGCGATCGGCTGGTAAAAGAGGAGAAGTCGCGACTGTTCCAGGGCATTCTTGATTTTTGAAACCCATTCGAGTTCGGTATGATGTTTGATGTGATAGAGATCATCGGCCCGGAACAGATGAACCCTGTCCCCCCCCTTTTCCCTCGCAATCTTGCACACCTCGTCCGCTTTGATAAGAAAGGATGACGCATCCCCGGTACCGGGTTTGATTGAAACAACCCCGATACTGATCGTAACGGTGATCTTCCGCTCGCGATATTCAAAAATGCTTTCCCGCACATGATTACAGATTTTTTCCGCAATCGTGAGGCTGAGATCGAGGGGACAGTTGAACAGGAGAATAGCGAACTCGTCTTCACCCACCCTCGCGATCGTATCGGTCTGACGCACGAGATGCTTGATCAATGCCGAAAGTTGTATGAGAAACTGATCACCTCCCGTATGTCCCACCGTATCATTGATTATTTTAAAATTATCGATATCGATATAGAAGAGGACATGTTCCTTGATCGATGAGTCTTCACATTCTAAAGCCTCATCGAGTCTGGAAATAAACTCCACACGGTTATAAAGTCCGGTAAGCGCATCGTGACTCGCGTGATATGAGATCTGTTTTTGCAGGTTTTTGGATTCACTGATATCATGAAGAACAATTACATAACCGCTATACCCCGCATCGAAATCGAATATCGGCGCGACACTGCTTTGTATATGGTATTCCTGTCCCTTCCTGTTTATCAGCACCAGCTGATCCGGGATTGAAACGACTTCCATTCTTTTTTGTACCGTGACAAAAGGATTGCTTACCGGTTCCCGCGTTACCTCAGAGACGATTCTCAGGATGTCGGTTATCTTAATTCCCGCCGCTTCCGACATGGAAAAGCCGAGGAGATGTTCAGCGATTCGATTCATATACATGATATTTAAATCCCTGTTTATCGTGATCACGGCATCCCCGATTGAATTAAGGGTAATAAAAGCCCTCTCTTTTTCCATGGAAAGCGCATTCTGCGCCTTCTTCCTTGCCGTGATATCCTTGAGCATAATTATTTTGCCTGAATCATGGCCGGCTTTATTGATATGAGAATGAGAGAGGAGAAAAAACCGGGGTTCATTTTCGATAATAATGGTCACTTCCCTGTCTTTATCGTCCTGTTCATGGCGATAATCCGGCAAAATCGAAAAAACATCGAACTTCTCACCTTTATCCCTTATATGAAAAAGCTCTTCGGCCGTTTTGTTATACAGGAGAAGCTTGCCTTTATTATCGACGACGATCACGCAGTCCAGCAGACTGTCAAAAAGATTGACGGCGATATCTTCCGGTCCGATGGAGAGAAAATCATATTTTTTTACCGCACGATAGAAAATGAGGGCAAGAATAATTGTAAATACCGAAGTCGTCTCGGGTAAATCCACTATCTGAAATAATTGTTGAAGGACTATTCCGGTAAAAACACTGCCGGTGAGTATTATCCCTCCGCCGATAACCAGGAGTCGATCAACTGTCGCATCGTATTCGTTTTTGTTTCTTTTTTCAAGACCTTTGAGATAAAAAAATGCCAATGCATATATTATGGGAAGAACGACAAAAATGACAACAAAGGGAAGATAGAGGGTACCCTCAACCTCGTCCGTCCCCCAATAATATTCTTTCACTCCCCCGACCACAAGATCGGAGGCCATTGTAACGATAAAAACGACGGGAAGGAGAACGGCCAAAGATATGGAAATGATATCGTTTTTTCTGTCCCTGTACGCATAGACAAAATTGACAATAAAATACCCGAGACTCAAAATAAAGAGGAATTTAATCCGAAGGAAAAGGAGGATAACGTTTTCCGGGAAATCAAGCCAGCTTAAGAATTTGAAAAAATTCCAGAAAACAAACGGCACGATAAATAATAAAAAGGAATAATAGATTCGTGTCTTTTTTTTCCGGGCGAAAACATAAACCCAGAAAACGACGGCAAAAAGAAAAGCAAAAAATGGAATTCCTGCGTAATAATTCATGGGTTATATATAATGTAATAAAATAAAAGACAAAAAGCCATATCATTTACCAATTGAAACTCGATATGAGGTGAGTATTCACTCTTTCCTTGAAATAAAACGGGAAGCCCTGATAACAAGATCGAAATATTCTTCAGTCAGACCGTTAAGCTCGAAAACCCAGATACCGTTGTACCACCCGATCCAGTGCCTCCCGTCTTTCTCCTTTCCCGTCACATACCTCCATTTCCCGTCCTCACCGTAATGATGTTCATGCATCATCGCAAACGCCGGTAAAACCGCCTGATCGAAATATTTCGCCGCCCCGTTTTCATCCGGTGCCTTGATCACGATCATGACGATCGCCCCGTCAAGATAGGTGACCTCATAACCGATATAGTTTTCCGGAAGCGGAAGGTTGTATTCCGTTCTATGCGAGTTTTTAATAGAACCGGGAAAGACTTCATTCATCCGCGCATTGATATAAGGGGGGTCATGATCGAAATTATACCGCGATCCGCAGCCATGGAGAAGGAAAAGAACTCCCGCCGCAATACACGAAACGATGCAAAGTTGCCTCGACATTTTCTTCATGATGACGCGTCCTCTTTTAGCATGTATATGGTAATGCATTGTAACATGATGGGAAAAGCACCGCAACCGCTTTCGCCCTATGCAAATCAGGCATAGAGATCGATCATGAGGCCCATATCATCCGGTTTATCGACAAAAACGGCGGTTTCGATATTCATGCGAATCAGTTTTCCCGCGATATCCCCTTTTTGCTGTGCGGCAAGCATCAGCACCTGTGCCAATTGCTCGGACGCATTCTTTATGTTTTGTATATCCATGTACCCGTCCCCCTTTTCGTTCTCTAATCTAACTAGAAAAGAAGAAATTGTCTTCTTGACCCGTTTTTCAGCAGGATTTGTATATCGAAGATCGACATACAAATCAATCATGTATACGAATCACATGATCGCGATCCCTGTCGCATTCGTAATTTTCGACAATCGGTATTTCGAGTTTCGCGACAGTTGCATTATTGCTGATACCGACTCGGAAAAATCCCGGATCGATTCCTTCCGCCATGAGAAGAATCATGATAAGGGCAAGCCCCATTCCGGCGCCTTCCGTATCATCGCCGTAGTCCATATAGTACTGCATAAGGTCGTCGTATTTCATGATATTGGCAAACTTCTCCCGCAACCGTACTTCTTCCTGTGGAGTAATTTCCGTGTTATTGACGATCTCGATTTTAAGCACCTCTGCCGAATGAATGAAGTTTACCTTGACATACAAGCCCTTGAGTTTCGCCCTCTTCCCGTATTCGAGAGTAAGCTCTTCCTTCATGACTTCCTTATAAAGCGCGATTCCTTTTTTATAATCGGTTTCATTATAAATATCGAGTCCGTTTTCCTCAAAGAATATCCGCTTTATATTTGCCTTTGTTCCATTTATCATCAATTCCTTGATACAGGTATAGACAACGGACTTGAGATCCTCTTTATTGTATTTCTCGAGCAGGCATTGAATCACCCTGTCCATGACTTTTTCAACAGATGACGACATCGCATATGATATGATTCTTATTACTTTACCATTATCAATTGCCTTGCGGAGGTTTTTTTCTATTTGTCTCAGCTTGCTTTTATCCAAAACTCTTCCTGCATGATCCCTTACCCGGACTTTCCACCGAATCAACGTCACTTTTTCTGTATTATACTATCTTTTTATACAACAAGCACGTTTTCGATTTCCACCGGGTTTTAGCGCATTTCTTGACAAACAACGTTTTTCTTGTCATAGCAAGAAACTGATTTCCCACAACCATCTTATTTTACAAATACAGGCCGGTGAGAAAACCGCACTAAAAGGAAAAGCAACACCCACATCTTTGCTGCCGTTTCCGAATTCAAATGATTCTTTTTATAGAAACCATTCGTCATGTCCGGTTTCCGGTTCCCCCAATAATACCTGAAACCGCATATATTACAGTAAGATTATATAATTAACGCTATTGTAGGCAAAATAATGAAAATGTCAAGCCATAAGTAAAAATCCAGCTGGAAATCAGTTGGCATTTTTACCAAAACATATCTGAAAATACAAAAGAGAGATGTCAATATCATATCGTCGGCCGGTTTGCTCATGTCAATCGAAACGCATGCCATAAACCCTATTGATAACAGTATAACAACCTCTTATAATGGTAGTGAATCCTCAAATACGTCCGGGAGTACTAAATGGCTTATGCGCCGCAACAGCTTTTAGAGTATTATAACAATTATAAGGATCAGTATATTGTTTTCAATACGAATGTGATTGAAAATCTCTCTCTCCTCGCCCAAAAAACGACGCTTAAATGCGTAAACGATAATTTCCCGTGTATTCTCTACATTACATCGATGATCGATGCGAAAATACTCATTCAGATAAGTACCGCCTTTTTCGAGCAGCTAAAAAAGGCAAACAGCAAGGTATCCCTGCGGCTTTCATTCAGACATCCCGATACAAGTAAGGAAATAACGTTTTATATTCACGCGAAAGTAACCACCTATAACAAATATCAGGGAAACAAACCGGATCTTTTCTTTTTCACACTCTCATTTTTAACAAAACCCCCCGACGATTTCATTGACATTATCGGGAGGTATATAAATAAACAGACCGAAAAAGAAAAACGAATATACGAACGCATCGTTGTCCGGGATAAAAATCAGGCCCGGATGGGAATTCAGTCCATCGAAGCCTTTCTCTTTCTGGACGGTAACGCGAAAAAATGCATTCTCACCGAAATTTCCATTTTCAGCGCGAAGATCGTAATACACGGAACCCCGACCGAATATTACAATAAACGGATCATTCTGCTCATGAAGATCGACGCGCTCAAGGAAATGGGTGAAATGGTCGGTGTGGTCGAGCGATCTGAAGAAGTAAGCAAGGAAAAGGGACTTATATCACTGATTATAAATTTCGACCAGGACGCTATCCCGCCACGATATAAAATGTGGATCGGCGAGTGTATCGAAATCGTAAAACTGAACAGGAAACCTTCAGGCGATTCGCCAATCGATACGCCGTTTCCCCATTGATTCATCTGGCAACAGCTTGCCAGGTATTGACGCACTATTGAAAGATATGATATATTTCTTTTATACTGGTTGCCTTATTCCGGCTGAAGTATATTTTTGACCGGTCCAATGAGGATAACCGCTTCGAGTGAACGACCGGCATATCGAGGTTGCGTAACAATCTCAACTATACAATGTCGCCATTTATTTACCCGTTATTTCCATAAATAAAGGGAGATCAAAAGCATGTTTGAGATAATCTCAAGGGAAATATTTTCCGACTCTACCAAATTAATCATCGTCGCCGCCCCGGATATCGCCCGAAAGGCAGAAGCGGGACAGTTCGTCATTGTGCGGATATCTGAAGAAGGGGAACGAATACCGCTTACCATCGCCGATTATGACCGAGACAGCGGTACGATTACCCTTGTCTTTCAGGAAGTGGGAAAGACCACAATTCATCTAGGCACCCTGAAAGCCGGTGAGAAACTCGTCAGTGTCACGGGACCGCTCGGCTGCGCTTCGGAAATCCGGAACTACGGAAAAGTAATCTGCGTCGGGGGGGGAGTCGGTATTGCCCCGCTTTTTCCGATTGCACGTGAACTCAAGGCGGCGGGCAACTACCTTATATCGATTATCGGCGCTCGCAACAAATCGCTTCTTTTCTGGGAAGACCGGATGAGAGACATCTCCGACGAAATCATCGTTTGTACCGATGACGGCAGCTATGGTCAAAAGGGAGTCGTCACCATTCCGCTGAAAGAGAAGCTCGAAAACGGCAATGGCACGATCAAGAGGGTCTGGGCGATCGGTCCTCCGATTATGATGAAGTATTGTGCTGCGACGACGCACGAATTTGACACGCCGACTGTCGTCAGCCTCAATTCAATCATGGTTGACGGCACGGGGATGTGCGGTGCGTGCCGGATCGACATCGGGGGAAAGACAATGTTCTCCTGCGTCGACGGCCCGGAGTTTGACGGACACGAGGTAGACTGGAACCTTGTCCTTTCCAGGCAGAACATCTATCTGGAAGAGGAAAAGGAAGCGGTCGGCCATTATTGTGGAAAGAAAGGGTGCAAAGGACTGGGAAGATGAGTAAATCAGATGAATTGACTGCCAGGGAACGGATGATGATCGAAAGGCAACCCATGAGGTTGAAAAAACCGGATGAACGCATTCGGGACTTTTTCGAGGTTGCCCTCGGGTATGATGAAGAAGAGGCTAAAAAAGAGGCGGAACGCTGTCTTAATTGTAAAAAACCGACATGCAAGGAGGGTTGTCCGGTGGGGGTTCCAATCCCTGAATTTATAATGGCAATCAGAAAAGGCGATCTGAAAGAGGCCGCACGTATCATAAAAAGTACGAATAATCTCCCCGCAATCTGCGGCAGGGTGTGCCCCCAGGAAACGCAATGTGAACTTACCTGTATTCTGGGGAAAAAGAAAGGGAGTGTCGCAATAGGACGTCTCGAGAGGTATGTGGCGGACTGGGAACTGTCTCAAAATAACGGTGCCATTAAAGATACGCAAAAAACAGGATACAGAATCGCCGTTGTCGGCTCCGGACCTGCGGGCCTTACCTGCGCGGCGGATTGCGCAAAACGGGGACATACCGTCGTCATTTTCGAGGCGCTTCATGTCGCAGGCGGTGTACTCGTGTACGGAATTCCGGAGTTCCGTCTTCCGAAACAGATTGTCCGCAAGGAAATCGAATATATCGAGCGTCTTGGTGTTGAAATAAGGACCAACTATGTCATCGGGAAAATATACTCCCTCGATGAGCTTTTAAAAAAGGAAGGATTCGATGCTGTTTTCCTGGGGACCGGAGCGGGACTTCCTCTTTTTCTCCGGATACCTGGAGAAAATCTGAATGGAGTGTATTCGGCGAACGAGTTTCTTACAAGGGTAAATCTCATGAAAGGCTATCTTTTCCCCGAATGGGATACACCGGTCAAAATCGGCCGCAAAATTGCGGTTGTGGGAGCTGGTAATGTCGCGATGGATGCGGCCAGATGCGCGCTTCGACTCGGAATGATAAAAAGCAGACGCGACAATTGTCCCCCGCCCGAGGTTCATATCGTTTATCGGAGATCGAAAGCGGAAATGCCCGCACGGGCGGAGGAAGTCGAAAATGCGTATGAAGAAGGGGTTCGATTCAATTTTCTCGTCAATCCCCTCGAAATTCTCGGTAACGACAAAGGCTGGGTAACGGGAATGCGCTGCATCAGGATGGAACTCGGAGAACCCGATGCAAGCGGAAGAAGACGTCCCGTGGCAATCGAAGGTTCCGAGTTCGCCATTGATGTCGATACGGTGATCGTTGCCCTGGGAACACGTCCCAACCCGATCGTTTTCAGTAACTCCGATGAACCGGTACGGACGAAATGGGGTACCGTCGAAGCGGATGAAGAGACCGGTAAAACGTCGAGGGACCGAGTTTGGGCTGGAGGCGATATCGTCACCGGCGCCGCTACGGTCATCAGCGCGATGGGGGCCGGGAAAAGAGCCGCCCGTGAAATCCATACCGCTTTTATTGAAAAACAATAAGGTAACTAGCGGTTTCTCTCATAGTCATAATAGGGAGAAATTCGTTTTTTTTATCGTAATTTTCATTAAAAGGCTTGACAATACAGTAGACATTATGTATGACTATATAGCTGAAAGAACAATAACGGAAATATCCGGAATTACGATTGAATTACGTTTGATAAAAAACAATATATGATATTAAAAAAAATCTGAGCTAAATTACTATCTTCTCACAATCAGCATTGAATCCGCATAGTCAAAGTGCTATCATTGGAAAGAGAAGGAATGGGTATGGTTGACAGGCCATGAAGACCTGTCAGATGAAGAGGAATCTAAACAGGTAGACAAAAACTCAGAAGTGATTATAAAACTAAGGAGGGGAAAGTGAAAGATTTTAAGGACATACTCGAGTTTATCAAAAATCTTGGAAATAGGTTCAAACTGGTCGTGTGTCAGGCAAATGATCCCTATGTTCTGCAGGCTGTCGAGTTTGTCAGACAGGAAGGGCTGATCGAACCGATTCTGGTCGGCTTCAGGGATGAAATCGAGGAAGTCGCGAAACAGGTAAAAATAGATCTGGTGTATTATCAGATTAATCATACCTTAAAAAAGTCGAACATTGCCAAAAATGCGGTAAGAATCGTTGCCAGGGGCGAAGCGGACATTCTCATGAAAGGGGGAATTCAGACAGGGGAAATTTTAAGGGAAGTCCTCATGAAGGAAAACAATCTCAACATAGGACGAATACTATCGACACTCGTTGCATTCAAACACCGGAAATTCGAACGGTTTCTTTTTCTCATTCATGCGGCCCTGAACATCGTGCCTGATTTGAAACAAAAACAGGATATCGTACAGAACGTCATTAATTTTGTAAAAAACATGGGGGTCGAAAAACCCGTTGTTGCCATTCTCAGTCCGGTGGAAACGGTCAATCCTTCGATGCCTGAAACAATCGATGCCGCATGCCTTTCAAAAATGGCGGAACGCGGAACAATAAAGGGCGGAAAGGTCGAAGGACCGCTCGCGCTTGACAATGCGCTGTTCGCGGATGCCGCCGAAAGAAAAGGAATTAAAAGCCCTTATGCGGGTAATGCCGACGTCCTAGTGGCGCAGGATCTTATTTCCGCCGATATTCTCTACAAATCCCTCACCTTTTTTGGTGACGCTGATGCGGCGAGTATTCTCATTGGGGCGAAGGTACCAATTATCATGACCTCGAGAGCGGATTCCGTGCAAACCATGATCAATTCAATCATTCTGGGGCTTTATTCCTGCTACCGTTAGGGAATCGGGGCCCCGGGAAACAGGCCCATGCGGTAAATACGCCGCGTGAAATAGCGTCATCACTGCTTGTGTATATCCATGCGCATCATTAAAAAAGACGGGAAAACAGTCAGGAGAGGCCTCTACGGTTTAAACATGACAACGACCTGGAAATAACGTGAAACCGAAAAGCTACCGCCTTGGGTAAAAAATATATCTTGCGGGTACTGGAAAACACGCACATGCGGGTTTTCCAGTACCCGTTTTTTTCAATGTCCATGACGTATGGCATTCACTTTGATATGAAGTGTTTTGCGGCAATCAATGCGTTCGTTTTTTTCGAAAACCATTATCGATGCATATAAACCGCCTGAAATAAACCGTATTAATTATTGTTTTTTCAGTCCATATCCACTAAACTTTACAGGGACATCATTTTAAGGAGGATTTACCATGATGAAGAAGCTTACTGCGATGACATTATCGACCCTAATGATCATGTTCGTTTTATCGGGGTGTGAAAGGAAAAGCACTCAATCCGGTAATACCACATCGATTACTTCCGGGAGCGAAAGCACCGGTAATGCCTCGATGCCGTATGAAGTCGAAAACAAAATAACAAGTCCCGTTATCACCAACAAGATAATGGTCCTCATCAATGACGATATCCTCAACTGGATAGAGAACTCGATAATTGTCGAAACAATAATAAAATCGAACAGGGAGAACGCCGGAAGAAGCCAGGAGAAAATAAATGAACTGGATGAACGGTGGAGGAAATCCGAAGAAACCTCTGATTTCATACGTTCGTATCTCGATAATGAGGCATCCGATTTTCTCAGAAAGGTCCAGAAAAGCGGAGATATGCTCTATTCGGAAATCTTTGTCATGGACATTCAGGGATGCAATGTCGCGCTAAGCAACAAAACATCCGATTTCTGGCAGGGTGACGAAGATAAGTTCACAATCGCATATAACAATGGAAACGGAAAAATATTCATCGATGAGATCGAATACGACGAGAGTACTCAGGAGAATCTCGTACAGATATCACTGCCGGTCAAGGGCACGAACACCAGTAAAGTCATAGGGACAATTACCATCGGATTGAATATAGACAGATTATAGACACGCGGATTTCCTGAGATCTATATCCTATCCGAGGGGGTTTTATATGAGCAAGCGAATGGTTTCGATCCGCGCAAAAATTGTCATTTTTGTCATTCTCATTATATCCATCGTGGCGATACTTCTTTCCTTTTTTATCCAGTATAGCAACATTCAATTTTCTCTGAAAGAAAAATACAATCATATTAAGGTGATCGTCGGCCTGACGAGTAGCAATATCTCGAGTCTCGTCGCCTGGGAGGTGCAGAACAAACTGCTTGAGCAACTCCTTGAAATGAAACTCCTTGAAAACATGAAATTCATTCTTGTCTATAAAAACAACAATATTTTAGGGGGAGTCAATCTCAAGGAAGGCGCTGAATACAGGGAATATTTTACTCTTGATACCGACAGCGCTTCGAGTACCATAGCGGACAATATAATGATTGTTACAAATCCCGTTATCTACAGAAACGAAAAAACCGGCTACCTTGTATTGGGATATTCATTGGAATCTTTTTATGGCAATATCGGCCTGATTATCTTTTTGAGTATCGCCATATTTATCGTCTTTCTCGTTATAGCCCTCACCATTTCATTAATTTTCTCGAACAGCCTGGTTAAAACAATAAAACAGGTAACCCGTTTCATGTACAATCTCTCTCAGGGGAAAGGGGATTTGACAAAATCGCTTTCGATAACTTCATCCGACGAGGTGGGCCGCCTTGCAGGCAATTTCAATCTCTTTGTCTCATCGATAAAAAAAATCATCGTCAACATAAAATCCATTTCAGCCGATACAAAAAATATCGGCCACGACCTTACGGGTATCGCCACAGAAACATCGTCAAGTATCAATGAAATTTCCAACACCCTTCAGTCCAGCAAGGATATCATCAATAATCTTCATAAAGAAATACAAAATTCGGCGGCCTCTATCGAACAGATAGTTACCGCATTGTCCAATATCACATCAAGAATCGAAAATCAATACGCCGCAGTCTCCGAGTCTTCGTCTTCAATTGAGGAAATGACCTCTTCGATTCAGAACATCTCAAAAGTCGTCGAAGACAAAAAAAAATTGTCGAATACGCTTTCCGTTACCGCAAACAACGGGCTTGAAAAAATGGAGAAAGCAACGGAATCCGTTTCTAAAATCGCCGGATTTACCGAACACATGCTCGAAATGATCAAAATCATCAACAGAATCGCAGCACAGACCGATTTACTTTCGATGAACGCCGCCATTGAAGCCGCACACGCCGGTAGTGCCGGAAGGGGATTCGCCGTCGTTGCGGGGGAGATAAGAAAACTCTCCGAACAGACGAGAACCTATTCGCGTCAAATCAACGAATCCCTCAAACAAATCGTCGACGATATCAACCAGGCAACCGAACTGAACAGGGTATCGGGGGAATCGTTTTCGATCCTCGCCGGCGGAATCACCGAAATTGCCGATGCGATGGAGGAGACAAATTACAGCATGAACGAACTTTTATCCGGAAGCCGTGAAATCGTCAATGCTTTGGGCTCGCTGATAGCCATTACAGAGGAGATAAAAACCGGTTCTTCCGAAATAAACAAAAGCGTACGCTCGATCAATGACAGCATACAGCAAGGTTCCGGTATTTCAACACAAACACTCAACAATATAGAAGAAGTTGCACTGACGGCAAAGCAGATATCAGACTCGATGATTCATTTGCTTGAGATCGGAAAAAATAACGAAAAGAGTATTTCAAGTATGGACGCGGAAATCAATCAGTTTAAAACTGATGAAAAGCCCGAAATAACGGTGGAACATCATATCGGCAGGGAATAAAAGGCAATTTCTTTGTGTTTATGGCAATATATCGCCTTAATACAGCACGATCATCTCTTGAATTTCTTTTCCATCCATTTCCATACCAAACAGCATAAAAAACCATACCGCCTTTAACATACGAAGCAATATCATGTGGTGCTATCTTTATCATCATGATCGTAAACGGAGAGTAAAAACAAGCCGGCGACTGTATCATCAGTCAGATGAAGCGGTATGTATCCGTACAAGGACACTCTGTCGATTCGATCCGCCGGAGTTTCCGGTAGCAACTAATTTTTATGGTTCTTACAGAAAGGTATAGAAAATGTATCGAATTACAACCACATGTGCCATGTTGGCACTCATCATCGCATTAATGTTTACAGGCTGCTCACTTGATTCGGGCAATACTGCCCCGGACACGGATGAAAACGGTAATGAAACTGCAGCCATGCCCCTTGCCTTTCCCGGACAAAAGGGAACAGTCAAAACAGGCGTGTATCTCGGCGAGGAAATCGAATACGAGGAAATCAATGGAAAATGTGTTTTCCAGGGTGATATCGTACTGGAACCGGAAGACGTTTCCGCCTCTAAGGGTGCGGGTAGAACAAAATCCAGCGTATTCTGGCCGAACCGTACGGTGTATTTTAACATCGAATCGAGTCTCAAAAGCACGACCAACCTCAACACGGCAATCGATTACTACAGAAGCCTCGGTGTAAGGTTTGTGCAGCGCGGCAGTGAAAAGAATTACATCAGTTTCTTTTTCAACAAGGATTCGGATGGCTACTACTCCTCCGCCATAGGGATGACGGGTAAAAAACAGACGATCCATCTGGCGACGGGTTATTCGGTCGGGACAGCCGTTCACGAGATCGGACACGCACTCGGTCTGTTCCACGAACAGTCGCGTACGGACAGGGACAATTACATCACTATCCATTTCGACAACATTCTAGACAACAAGGAACACAACTTCAAAACATATTCTGCTTCCGGTTACGACGGTTTCAACTTTCACAATTTCGACTGGCAGTCAATCATGCTCTACCCGTCCTACACCGGATTTGAAAATGATACGTCGAAACCGGCAATCACACGTCTCGACGGGACAACTTTTTCACGCCAGAACGTTCGGCTTTCCATCGGCGATCTCAATACAATCTACACGATGTATCCCCCGAATTTCATCGTCCGTACCGACGCAGTCTCCCGTGATTCTTCGAGAATCGACATCGTACGCGTTAACGGCGACGGCAAGATCCTCACCGCCGCAAAAACCGGAAGCTCCTGGGCGGGCTGGTGGCAAATCGCTAATGGCGTGACCGCCCCTGGTACCGATGTAAAAATCGTTTCCCGCCACCCTGAAAAACTTGACGTATTTACGGTCGGCTCGAACAACCGCGTCTATACCGCGGCATGGGATAGGGCACGGGACGGTTCAGCCGGATTCCGCGGCTGGTGGACTATCGGTTCTCTTACCTGCCAGAGTGCTTCTTCCGTATCTGCCGTGGTCCGCGGTTCGCAACAATTGAACGTAATGGCTGTCGGCTCGGACGGTGGTATTTATACGGCGGCATGGGACAACAGCGAGTCAAACGGCGCATGGCAGGGCTGGTGGAGGATAGCGAACGGTGTTGCAACGTGCGGTTCCGAACCTGCACTTATCTCTCGCTATTCGTCATTACTTGACGCCTTTGTCGTAGGAACGGACGGGAACGTCTGGACGGCCGCCTGGGATTCGGGCCGTGCTTACGGTTCATGGAAAGGGTGGTGGTCCCTTGGTTCGATCGGACAGCCGGTCGCAACGGTTTCGGCGATCGCCAGCGACAAGAACAGAATTCACGTATTCGCCGTCGGTCTCAACGGCCGCGTCTACAGCAAGCAGTGGGACGGTTCCTGGTCCACATGGAAACGGATCGGATCCTTTAACGCGCAACCAGGCGCAAAGGTGTACCCGGTATCGAGAAAAACAGGATATGTCGATATATTCGTGATGACTGAAGACCAGCACGTCTTTACATCGGCCTGGAACACATCAAAATCTGCGAACACCTTCAGTTCTCCGAAAGATCTCGGCT
>JAFGHO010000070.1 GCA_016930085.1 Spirochaetales bacterium | reverse complement strand
TATTTTTTTTGGTGCATGATTTTCTTGTTCTGAAGGGGGTGGGAATTCAGATTACCCTGACTGGGGAATATGATTACCCTGGACATTGATATTAGAAGATATAATTTCGCTGCCGCTAATATTTTTTAGTACTTCTGATTCGAGTTTTTTAAGTTGCCCTCGTTCTTTTATAATTAACTCAGTAATATATCTGATCCTGTATTTTTCATAATCATTTTTACATATGAAGAATGAATTCTCTCTAATAGGATATTCTTTTAATATTAGTTTTTTAATTTCCTGCCTGATCCCATGACTGGAAATAATCTCGTTTTGTAAATATTTTTTTGAACATACAATGCATTTTTTTTTCACCTTTTTACTCCAATAACGCCCAGAAGCCGGTCTTGATCGCGTGTTTATGGTTTGTCACATTTTTGGGCTATGCAAAGATCGTGGCAAGCAAAAATATACCCGAAGGAGCGGGCAACCTGAAAAGCGGTGAAACAGTTACAATCTGTTGGGCGACGTAAAATTGATTTTTATAAATTTAAATAATTTACCATTAACTTCAACACATTTTTCCCAATGTGGATTATACCTACAACAAGGTAATTTGTAATAAGTTTAATTTTTAATTTTTATTCTTAAAAGTTCTCCATTATTAATGGATATTATTTTATCTTTTTGGCCCCAAAGTTATAAAACAGCTATTTTAAGATCTGATAATAATTTTTAAAATATAGATATAACAGTATCACTTTATTGTTTTGGCAAAATAAATTCAAACGGGAATTGAAATTTGTTATATATCAGATTTTAAAATGATTTCTTTACTACATCATGCGGTGATTGAGGCATGAAAAAACTCACCAACTCCAGGATTTGTACACATTAGAGATATTAAATATCCATTCTTCGACTGCTCTGCCGAAACCATGGATACATAGTGAATACTCATATCAAATACCAATTTATCAATAACGAGTTTTAATTCCTTTTGTCCTGATATATTTATAATTAAAAAATATCTAATTGTTATCCATTATATTTGTTCTAAGTTATATCGAGCAACGGCAGTTTAATGGAACAAGTAGACTATGTACCTTCATGTGTAGTACACGGAAATCCCTATACAATGAAATCCAATGTTGTACAGTGATAAATTGATTAAAAATTCTCTGTGATAGGCGATGACACTTCACCATACCGGTCCCCGGCAGCTTCGCCTAAATCATTGAGATAAGCAATATCTTCCTCTGTGAGAGTTACATCCAGAGAACCAAGATTCTGCTCTAGGTGACTGATGCGGCGTGTGCCTGGAATAGCGACAATGTCGTCACCCTGCGCCAGAATCCAGGCCAATGACAGCTGTGCCGGCGTTATCTCTTTTTGGGCGGCTAACGCTTCGACCTTTTTCACCAGGGCGAGATTTTTCTCTAGATTTTTCTGGGTAAAACGCTCATTTTGACGCCGCCAATCCCCTTCCTGCAAATCATTAAGGCTTTTGATACGCCCTGTTAAAAAACCCCGTCCAAGGGGGCTGTAAGAAACAAAGCCTATACCCAGTTCTCGTGTGGTAGCAAGAATTACATCTTCCGGGAAACGTGTCCAGAGCGAGTATTCAGTTTGCAGGGCGGATATTGGATGTACGGTATATGCTTTGCGAATAACGGCAGGGTCAGCTTCTGAGAGGCCAATATATTTGACCTTGCCTGCCTGCACCAATTCTGCCATCGCCCCTACGGTTTCCTCAATAGGTACCTCGCTGTCAACACGATGCTGATAATAAAGGTCTATCACCTCGACGCCCAAACGCCGCAACGAGGCATCGCAAGATGCTTTGACATACGCAGGACGGCCGTTTATCCCGATAAACCCGCCATCCTCCCGTCGTTGAATGCCAAACTTGGTCGCCAGCACGACCTCATCTCGCCGATCTTTAATAGCTTTACCGACCAGTTTTTCATTGGTAAATGGACCATACATATCCGCTGTATCCAAAAACGTGCAGCCTAAATCAAGCGCACGATGAATGGTCTTGGTCGATTCCGGGTCATTTGGGCTACCATAAAAATCGGACATTCCCATACAACCCAGCCCAATAACGGAGACTTCTAAACCCTGGTTACCTAATTTTCTTTGAATCAAAAATTGACCTCCTTTAATTTGTCATGTCTATGAAACCACAGATTTTTGGCGCAATGACTATTAAGGAACTTATTGCGGTTTGCCTATATATAAGATACCCCGCAAATTATATCTTTTTAATCGTTTTGTTATTATAACATCTGATTTTTAACGATATGCAGGATTTTAGGCGCACCTCGTTTAACGGTCCGCGGATATAATACGTTCGTGAAACCGAATGTGCCTAAGGCCGGACCCGGAAGGCGCTGCGGTATCCGCTGTTAGGCTCTTTAACATGATGTTTCGGAACAAACAAAAAGATACATGGGCGCATTTTTTTGTTCTCTTCCACATAGGACTTACAGTTTTTCAGCCTCAACAATACAATAGAACGGTTCCATGTCCAGTTTTTCACCGAATTGAATATAATTTGTCATTTTTAATCCACATGCTTTCAGGAATGATTCGACAGCTGCTTTGGAATCCTTTGACATATCTATTCCAAATTTCCAAGGTTCTCCCATTTTTTCTATCATATTTTTTTGACTTTTTACTGCAAGTGAATTTGCACCTGAACTGAATGCCTTGGAATAAAAATCCTGAGCGATGATACTTCCGTCTGCACATAAATCAGACATTTTCCTAAGTGTTTCTCTGACAATATCAGCTTCTAAAAATAAAGAAACGCTTTCCCAAAGGAACAAAGTCTTTTTTGTCTTGTCAAAACCAGCTCCCAATAGTTTATCAACCCAAGATTCGTTTGAATAATCAACGGGGATATAGGTGATCCAATCATGCTTTATACCTGCTTTATTCAAGGTTTCAACTTTGATGTTTAATGTATTAACCTGGTCGAGTTCAAAAACCTTTACTTTTTTCCCTTCTGTAAAGCGCAAAGCTATCAGATCAAAGCCAACCCCTGGAAGGACAATCTGTTCAATTTCATCAACATATTTTCTCATTATCTTGTCAAAGGCGAGCACCCGAATACCCGCAGTGGAAGCTAAAGTCTCTTCACCTGGTTCAACAAGTTTACCGAGCCTGGTAGTGAAGCCGAATATCCGCTGGGAAATAATAAGGGCCCCCATAATCGACCATAAACCAAAATGTGATTCACACGGAAATTTTTTTGTAAATGCAACAGAAAGTGGGTCCGGTCTGGTATTAAAATAATGCATGATCCATCTGTATTGAAGCGCTTGACCTGCCGAGAAGGAGACACCCATTTTTTTGCTTTTAGCCATTTCTTTATAAATTCCATCTATTAGTCCGATAATTGCAAAAGGAATAAAGATGATTTGTATAGGAATATAAAGAATGATTTGAAACAACTTGATAAAGAAACGAATTAAAATTGGGAACTGTTTTTTATTTGACATAATGTTTCTCCATATCCTATTTATCAAAGATATTTCGCCTGACTTTCAGTCTTGGTGGCGTCCGGCGTCATCCGCGTGCTCAAGGAGACATTACAAACTCAAGCATACATTGGCTATTGGGAAATCCCAACAATGGAAAGTAGAAACTGCAATCACTCCACTTCAATGGCGGCACAAACGTGCAAAGGCAGTTGTACGAACAAGCCGGTGCCGGATGTCTATGCCGGCGCGCCGGGGCGAAGCGCCCGATCAGGGGCGAGGAGGGCTACAGGGTTTATAAGCCGATATTTACCCCCTACACAAAATAGTGTCGTAGTCAGGATCAGGAAATTTTGCTGTTACCTCTTGATTGTTTCTTATAAGCATTCAAAATATATAATTAAATGATTCTAACTTGTTGGTAGTGTCTACAACTAATACTCTCCCTTAATAACAAAAAATGATCCGCGAATGGTTCCGGCAAGTTTAGACTTTTGTTTTGCAAACTTGAATTTTGCTTCTATCTCTTTCGGTACTTCCATATCTTCTGAAAGCTTAAAGCCGACGGCACGTTTCTTTGGATCATTTATCGCATACATAACGTTAATAACAAGACCATTCTCATAAAATACATAAGCAATATCGATGTTTTCAACTTTAAAAGCTGATGTTTCAAGAGGTTTTGATAAAATCTTGATATCGCGTTCTTCCTTAAGAATTTTATTTACGTAGTCTATCGTATCTCCGCTTTTGCTTGCAGGGGTAACAGCAAAATCATGGTTGTATTTGTTCTTATAATATCTTGATTCATTGGCCCGTAAACCTGCTAGTGCTTTCGAAACAGGTGAAGACTCTAAGCCGACTATGGATACATTTTCAAAATCAACAATCATTGACATATAAATGCTCCTTCTGGTTTAATTAATCAAATACTTATAAAAATCTATAAACTCTTCCGATTTAACGAAATTCATGATACATCCCGACATTCGATGATCGTACTTTTTGAGTTTTACTTGCATTCGCCCTCATAACGGCAAGCGATTTACCGAAAAATGGATCATAACCTACTCCAAAGCGGTTTTTGCACAAATCTATCCATTGCCGGTTAATCTGTTTTTTAACAGGCTGTAAAGGAGAGAGCCCGGTCCCTCGTATCCATCCCGGTCGTGACCCGTGCCGCCGCCGAAACAGGCTGACCCGGACCTTGTAAATTACGGGTTTCATTGAAATCCGTTTCCATTATAGCTTGGTTTGAAAAAAAAGCAATACCCGTAACGGATGTAATGCCGGATTTATCTTATCGTCAATACAAGCAGGTTTTTAGTGCGGTTTTCTCACATACAGTTTTAATTATCACTAACTTGTTTCAATATAGACAATTATATTAAATGTTAAAAAACAGTTTGCTTTTTGAGAAAAGCGCTAAAACCCGGCTTAAATATGTAAGTTACTCTATAATAAACAGATAACAAACATTTCAATATGAACTTTTGTAATTGTGAGAAGTCCGGATTAGAAGTGCCCGATAATTACATATGAAAAACTAAATATGATTTTTCTCAAAAACCGGCAAAGCTTGAAAAACTCTTCATTTATATAGGTCCGCGTCATAAATTTTTTCCCTGGGTAATCCGGATCCAAAAACAGGCGGTAATCCATACAACAATGCTGTATTCGACTCTACTTTTCGGTGTTGAAGTTTGCGTCGCAATGCGGGCAGACGTTGTTTCCTTCTTTTTTGAGCCTAACGGGTTTACCGCAATGCGGACATTCGATTTCTATAGGAAATTTCGCCTTAAAGGAATCGTCTTTGAGGATATGGATCAAATTGGCAAACCCCAAAACCCTGAAAACGGACTGTATTTTTTCGTTCACGCTGAGAAAAAATATTTCAAGCTCTTTGCTTTCGGGAATGGTGAGAATGTGGATAATGGCGCCGACCCCCGCGGAACTCAGGTAGTGAACGCGATGAAAGTCGAAGATGATCGAATTGATGCATTCCGTATTGTTTCTTATTGTCTCGATTATTGCTTCACCGAATGTATGTGCGTTGAATATCTCGATATCGCCTTCCACATGGATAAAAAGCTGGCCGGGCGTACCCGGTGTAAAGGACGCGTCGATACGGGTTCCCGACTGTGTTGTCGCATTGAAACGGTCGATAAACGATTCATTAAAATCCATAACCGGTTCCTTATTTCAAAAATGATCGGGATTTTGTCCACCCGTACGAGATGTACCGGAAGAACGACCCTTATCTGCCATGGGGTGTCGCAACAACCGCCTTCCGCTGCCGTTGAAGAGTTCACCATAAAAGCCGATAATACCTTCTATCATTGTACAACAAATTCCTTGTAAATGCAATGTTTTAAAGCCCGAGGATGATTTTTGTTATCAGGAAGTAGATGGTCAGCCCGGAAATATCGATAATGGTCGCCATGAGGGGACCGGCCATAACCGTCGGATCGAATCCGAGTTTTTTTATAAGAAAGGGAGCGATGGCGCCGACAAGGGTCGCGACAATGATGACAAGACAGAGGGCGCTTCCAACGGCTATCGCCTCGATGAGCGTGACCGTAGGCGGAAAAACAAATGACCGGATAATCATCAGGATGCACATACTCATCCCGATAATTATACTGACAAGAAATTCGCGGCCAAGAACGCGGAGAAAATCGTAAAGATGAAGCTCTCCCGTTGCGAGTCCGCGTATCATGAGTGTCGATGACTGGGTTCCGGAATTACCACCGGTTCCCGTGATGGTCGGGATGAAGAGGGTGAGGAAGGCGGCTGTTGCCATGAGGTGTGTAAAATAATCGAGGACATTGGATGTGAGGGTCGCTGCGAGAAGAAGGATCGTGATCCATGGCACTCGTTTTTTCACAAGAGCCCATATCGAAGAATCGAGGTACCGCTCCGTACTCCCGTCCATGGCTCCCATCTTGTAGATATCCTCCGTCTGTTCTTCACGTATAACGTCGATAACGTCGTCGAAGGTAACGATTCCCATCAGCCGGTTATGACCGTCGACTACCGGAAGCGCCAGTAGATCGTATGATTCGAGGATTCTGGCCACTTCTTCCTGATCTGTTTCAGCGCGTACGGAGATGACTTCCTTGAGCATGATAGTACCGACGGTATCCTGGTCCTTCGCGACAAGAAGTTCCCGCAGTGAAACGACACCGGTCAGACGCTTTAGTTGATCGATAACATAAATATTGTAGACCGTTTCGACTTCTTTTGCGTGGCTTCTCACCCAGGCAAGGGCTTGCGCTACGGTGAGGGTGGACCGGATCGCCAGATATTTGGGGGTCATCAAACCGGCCGCATCGTCTTCGTCGAACTTCAGAAGCAGTCTTGTTTCTTCCCGTGCTTCATCACTCAGATTTTTCCATACCGCTTTCCGGACTTCGGGCGATATCGATTGTATGAAGTCGGTGAGGTCGTCCGGTTCCATTTCTTCGAGAATGCTTTTTGCATGTTCTTCTGAAAGCGTCTGAATAAGGATTTCCTGTTTGTATGGTGTCAGCGAACTGATGAGATCGACTTTTCGTTCCTTGTCGAGTAACGAAAAGACCTTGAGGGCTTCTTTTTCTTTCAGATCGTCCCAGATTTCGATAAGCGCCGAGACGGGAATTTCATCGATGCTTTTTTTGAGTTCATGGTCTTCGAGAAGATGCATAAACTCCCTGATATTATCCATTGTTTCTTTCATTCGTCGGCCTCCTCGAATTCTCCGACAAAGATTATCTCGTTTTCAAGCAGATAGCCCAATTCACGCTTTACGCTTTTTCTGATATATGCGATAAGGCGCCAAACATCCTCCGCCGTCGCATTGCCTCTGTTGACGATGATGTTCGCATGGTGTTCGGAGATCTGCGCGTCCCCAATACTATACCCTTTGAGTTCGAGTGAGTCTATGATTTCACCGGTAGTTTTACCGAAGTTTCTGTTATTCTTGAAAACGCTTCCTGCAGACGGAAAGGAAAAATGGCCTTTTTTATGCCGGTCCTCATCATGTCTTGCCATTTTTTCCAGAATTGATGTTTTTTCTCCAGGTGAAAGGGTAAACGAAGCGGCCAGAATAAGAGCGTCCGCATGTTGAAAAGGGGAAGATTTATAGCCAAAATCGGATTTCTTTAGGTGTACGATTTGCAGTTCTTCGTTTCGGGTGAGGATTTCGGCGGACACGCAGATGTCCGCTATTTCCCTGTCATAGCAACGGGCGTTCATCCAGAGTGCTCCGCCGACGGTTCCCGGCATTGAAGAGAGAAACTCCGCTCCGCTGAGATTATGCCGCATAGCGGTTGTCGCCAGATCGTTCGCCATTACTCCGGCTTCGGCGACAATGGTAGAACCGTTCACATCAATTCCACATAGCGACGTGCAGTCGACGGTTATGCCTTTGATACCATTGTCGGAAACAAGAATATTGGCACCCCCGCCGAGTATGAAACAAGGGACGGTGTGTTCTCTGCAAAACCGGACGACGGCGATGATTTCCTTTCTGTTTTTAGGCCGGATAAACACTTCCGCCGGCCCCCCGATTTGAAAGCTTGTATGGTTTTTCATTGGTTCATTGAAAAGAATCGGGCAATCGATATTGATTTTTTTTATGATATCCCTTAGATTTGCCATAGTAATGATATCATAGCCTAATTGGCCGTTTTTGTCACATATCATATGGGTATCGTGAAAAATGTTTTTATAATCCGGCAGTATATTCCGTTTGCATGCCGGGATCTTGTTATATATGATAAATCGGTATAAGCTTGTGCCGATTGGCATATCGTTTTTTTAATAATAGAAAGGATAGTTATTTTGAAACTGAGGTTATTCAATACGCTTGGAAGAGAGATAATGGATTTTAGCCCTTTGAAAGAGGGGAAGGCGGGTATGTATGCATGCGGTCCTACGGTATACAAATATGCCCATATCGGGAATTTGAGAACATATATCCTGGTCGACATTCTCGGACGGGCGCTTCGGTTTCTCGGATATGATGTCACCCATGTGATGAATATCACGGATGTGGGGCATCTTTCCGATGATGCGGACTATGGTGAAGATAAAATGCTATCCAGCGCCAGGGAAAAGAAAATGAGTGTCTGGGATATCGCGGAGCATTATACAAAAGCCTTTTTCAAAGATATGGAGGACCTCAATTGTTTGAAGCCACAGATAATCTGTAAAGCGACCGAACATATAGAGGATATGATCGGGCTTATTCGGCGGATTGAAAAGAACGGATTTACTTATTTTTCCGGCGGCAACCTATATTTTGACATTTCGAAGTTTCAGGATTACGGAAAACTCGCCCTTTTGGATCTCGATGAACTCAAGGCGGGCAGCAGGATAGAAATAGACAGGAATAAACGGAATCCCCATGATTTCGTACTCTGGTTTACGAAATCGAAGTTCGAAGATCAATCGATGCAGTGGGATTCGCCATGGGGGAGGGGGTACCCGGGCTGGCATATCGAATGTTCGGCCATGTCCATGAAGTATCTCGGAGAGCAGTTTGACGTCCATCTTGGGGGAATCGATCTCATTCCCGTCCATCATACCAATGAAATAGCCCAGGCAGAGGCCGCAACAGGACTCCAGTGGGTAAAATACTGGGTTCATGGCGAATTTCTCAATACGGCAAAAGGTAAAATGTCGAAATCGAGCGGCAATTTTTTTACGCTTCAGGGACTCGCGGAGGCCGGATACCGGCCCCTGGATTACCGTTATTTCTGTCTTGGCGGACATTACAGAAGCCAGCTTCAGTTCAGCCTCGAGGCGCTGGACGCGGCCCGAAACGCCCTCAATAATCTTTACTTCAGAATCGCGCAGCTTAAGGAAAAAGCCGATGTAAATCAGGACCGGAGTGATATCACCGGGAATTCCTTCTACACATCGTTTGTCGATCATCTCTGCGACGATCTCAATATGCCCCAATGTCTTTCCGATCTATGGAACTGCGTCAAGGATGAATCCATATCACCCGAGATCAGAATAAGGCTTGCCGGAGAAATGGACCGGATATTGGGACTTGATCTCAAGAAAGCACGTATCGATACCGATATCGATGATGATATTGAAGCTTTGATCAAAGAGAGGGAGGAGGCCAGAAAGCGGAAGGATTTCATAAATGCTGACAGGATACGCGATGAGTTGAAAAATAGAAATATTATCCTTGAAGATACACCGGATGGTGTACGGTGGAGAAAAATCTGATTTTTTCCTGTAACTTTATAAGATTTCCGATTGTTTACCATGATGTATACGCCAAACGGAATAAATCCGTCATTCGACACGATATATGAGACCCTGTTCCCGATTATTTATAGAATTGCGTATAGAATTGTCGGAGAAAGCGGTGCTGCGGAGGATGTATGCCAGGAAGCCTTTATAAAATATTATGAGCGTGAAACGCCGCTCCCGGATATCGATCAGACAAAGTACTGGTTGATACGGGTTGTAAAAAATCTTTCTTTCAATTATGAAAAGAAAAAGGCGAGAGAACGTAAACTCTTTTCAAAATTGAAAGAAGAAGGTGTAAAAACGGCGGAGTCAGGAGAAAAGGTTGTTATAAAAAAAGAGGTAAAGAAATATGTTCAGGAGGCACTCCAGAAACTTCCGTACAACCTCAGGGTTGTCCTGGTTTTAAAGGAGTATGGGGACTTGAGTTATAAAGAGATCGGCTCGATTGTCGGAATTTCTGAAGGTAATGTGAAGGTGAGAGTTTTTCGAGGAAGAGAAAAACTTGGAAAGATGTTAAAGGAGAAGATGTGATGGTGTGTCCTGATTATGAAGTGTTATCTGCATATTCCGACGGGGAAGTGGGATTCCCGTGGAACAAGGAACTGGATGAACATATCTCGAACTGCCCGTCGTGCAGGCAGAAGCTTGATGAATTAACAGTATTGAAGGAAGCACTTCGTACATCGCCGGAACCCGATCCGGCAATCCCGATGGAACGTGTGAGAAACAACATTGCACGGCTAACCGAAAAACAGAAAATAATTCATGTACCGGTATGGAGAAAAAAAGTAAGCCTGCCGATGCCGTTTGTTGCTGCGGCTTTTTTCCTGTTCTGCCTGGGTGTGGTGCTGGTTTTTTCGGTCATATTGAATTTGGGGAACAGGAGTGAAATAATCGTTATCGACGAGACGGATCATGGAAAAAAGGAATTCCGTATTATCGGTAAAAATCCCGAAGAGATACAGGCGCTGCTTGAATCATTGGAATATAAAACAGCGGATGAAGAGGTGATTATCAGGCTGCCGGACGATTCGGAGTATTTTCTCATCGGAGAACCCGAAATTATCAAAACCGTTGATTACAGAAAGAGTTCCGATTAATGAAACATGCATTATATATAATATTATGCATTCTCTCTATGCCGCCTATATTTACCCAGGACGTTGCACCCGATGTCCGGCAGGACGAATCCCTTGACAATCCGGTCAAACTTAATTTCAATATACGCCTGACACAGACGGGAACGACACGGGTCTGGCAGCAATATATGGAAAAGTACACTATTTCCGGCAAGGCGGTGAGTTTGAAACTGGCCGGGGCGAACCTGAAATATCTTGGATATTTTACCCCCTTTATGCTCAAGGAAGATAAAATCAAGATTTATATTCAAAGTCAGATTTTTCTCTCCTCGGAAGAAAGCAACAGCTTTAAATATTTTACCTCATTCAAGACGGCAGTCGTCTCATATGGAGAGAAAATCGTTTTTTATCCCCTGGGAATGAAAAGAGACGATCCGCCGGATGATATCCCCGCGAGCAATATCGTTATCATAGAGATCGAGATTACGGTATTCCCGGCCGCGAACGATGATGGGACAAAGCCGATAAATACAGTGGAGCCTGGCAGATAAATGGTTTTGAACATTCATGAATCGCACGGCAGGAAAGGAACGAAATTGGTCGTTCCTTTTGCTATTTTCCTGTTTCTCATAATCTGTCTTATTATCATATCAGGGCTTACCGGCAGGTCCCCGGAAGTGATTTCAATAACACCCAAAACAGGTATTCCGGGTACCGAACTCCTCGTGAAGGGGAGGTATTTCGGAAAAGAACGGAATGGAGGCCGGGTTTCCGTTTCCGGTTTTTCTCCTTCTACCGATGCATACGTCGAGTGGAATGACACGCGAATAAGGCTTTTAATCCCTGAAGATTTTTCCTCCGGTCTTTTAAAAGTAATTACCAGAAACGGGGAAAGCAGTGAAATTATCCCCTTTGTCAATAAAATGGAAATTCCGCTTCCCATCATCGGTCCCATCAATCCAGGTGAAGTGTATATCAGTAATTTTATCCCGCGCAGGGGCTCTGTCGGGAATATCGTGACGATAAGCGGTATCAATTTCGGCGGGGAACAGGGTGAATCGAATGTATATTTTGGCTGGGTTTCGGGAGACAGGAATTATAATGAGAGCGAGGCGATTTTTTCCAATTCAATTTCCGCCTCGAATATCGATTACGATTATATTATGTGGACCGACAATAAAATCGCGGTACAGGTTCCCGACGGTGCCCTTTCCGGCAATATTTTTGTTCATACGAAAACGGGTATCAGTAATGCGGGTTTTTTCGAAGTTCAGGAACCTGTCGGGCAAAAACGAATCCATGATAAACGGGTCTATCAGGTCTCGTATTGGGTGGAGGTAAGGGCGGGAGACGCGGAAGCCGGAAACGGTCTCGATATCTGGGTGCCGGGCATTATCGAGTCCCCTCTGCAACGGGATGTCACCCTTATCTCTTCGGAATCGGGCGAACCGAATGAGGAAACGAATGGTATTATGAGGTTTTCGTTTACCAATCTGCTTCCCGGAGAGACGCGGCAGATAAAATTACGGTATCTGTTCAAACGATATGCCGCGACCACCAAAATTAATTCCCGGGAAGTCAGGGAGTATTATGATGTCAATAATACCATGTATAAGGTGTTTACCAGATCAAGCCCCCTCGTTCCGTCGTCGGATGTCAAAATTATTACACTTGCGCGGAATATCGTGGGCAAGGACAAGAATCCGTATATTAAAGCCCAGGATATTTATAATCATGTCATTAACCTCCTTAGCCCCATCGAAGAGGGGGATATCCCGCCATCCGATGTCCTTGCCGTCTGTGATTCTAGAAAACCCGAAGGCGATGCGTTCATCTATTCCATCCTTTGTACCGCACTCATGCGTAGTGTCGGTATTCCTGCACGGCCGGTTGCGGGGTATCTTGTCTGTTCGCAGCAGGAGAGTGTGGAACATTACTGGGTCGAGTTTTATCTTGAGGATTTCGGATGGGTTCCCGTCGATCCCCTCCTTGGAGACGGAAAAACGTATAAAGGATTTCAACGCAGCGGAAGTTACAGAAATTATTACTTCGGAAATCTCGACAACAGCCATATCACCGTGACGCGTGGGGTGATTCCCGTAAAACAGCGAAATCCGGAAGGACGTATTGTCAATAGCAGGCGGTACGCGAGTCTTCAGACGATTTTTGAGGAGAGTACGGGAAATCTCGTCTCCTACAGTGCGGAATGGTCCGGTCTTGAGATTATCGGATTCTACTAGCTCAGACCACATGCATTATTATACATATCAGCGATGTGAAATCTGTTTTATGGGTGTTTTATCATCATCGGCACGCTTTGTCCTCTTTCAAATAAATATTTCGCCAAAGTATTTGGCAAAATATGCCGTTATTCATAATATACGAGTGATACGTATTCACCTTCTCGGCGGGGTATATCAGCGGAAACGTCATCATCGATATATAAAGAAGCAGAGAGAAGAAAATGCTGTTTTTATGGTAAATTACAGGTTTATTTGCTTTACATTGACTTTTCAATAGCGCATACTTATACTATAACCTGTATCAATAAAGGGAATGAATTGGGAAAATGTCCAGTCCACTACAACTGTCCATAGTCAATTTCAAACAGGGCTCATATATCATCGTCGAAGGAAAGCAGAAAGCAGATCATTTTTATATTATCCGCAGCGGAAAAATACGATTGACAAAAGAAGTCGAGATTGTCGAAGAAGAGGGTGGAAATATTTTAACGGCGGGGGATTTTTTCGGCGTCGTCTCTACAATGTCCTCCCACAGCCATATTGAAACGGCAATGGCCATGACCGATGTTTCACTAATTTCCGTGCACCGGAATCAGTATGAAATCCTTATCAAACGGAATACTCCCGTTGCAATGAAGATTATCCAGGGATTCTCGAAAAAAATCCGGTATCTTGACGAGGCACATACACGGTTGACACTAAGAAGTACGGCAAGCGCGGATGTTTCCCATCTTTTTAAAGTCGCCGAGTATTATGCAAAGCAGAACATGTATAACCAGGCTTATTACGCCTATTTCAGGTATATTCAGTACTGTCCCACCGGGGCAGATCTGGATATCGCCAAGGAAAGGCTTTCACTTATCAAGCCATACGCTAAAGCGGTATATCTGGACGGCGATCTTGACTCCTTTAACAGGGTTTATCCGAAAAACACCATGATTTTCAGCGAGAACGAACCGGGAAAAGAACTTTATATCATTCAGAAGGGAAGCGTCAAGATTACAAAAATAGTGAACAACAACGAAGTAATGCTTGCGATTCTCAAGCCCGGGGATATTTTCGGGGAGATGGCGCTCATCGAAAACAAACCTCGTTCGGCGTCTGCGATCGCATACGAGGATTGTACCCTGTTGACCGTCAACAAGAAAAACTTTCAGATGATGGTACAAACCCAGCCCCAGCTTATCACAAAACTCACCACTATTCTCGCGGAGAGGATCTGGTTTATTTACAAGCAGCTTGGAAACACAATGGTGAAGGATTCTATCGGCAAGATGTATGATGCTCTGAGTATTCAACTTGAAAAAAACAGGATTCGCATCAATGCCGGTGAAAATTATACCTTTGAGTTCGGTCCGAACGAACTCCTCAATTTCTGCGGACTTCCCCTCAAAGACGGGGAAATGTATCTTAAAAAACTTTTCGAGAACAGAAAACTGAGGGTCGTGGACAACAAGATATTTACAACAGACGTCGAAGAGATCGTCAAGCAGGCGGAATATTTCAAAAAGATGCAGAAAATAGAAAACGCCCGGCGGGATCATCTTCGCTCACGATAGAAAATACTGATTTCATCAAGGCACATATCAATCGACCCTTCAAGGAGGAAGATAATGGGACTATCATCCGTGCAAACCAACGGCGCCCCTAAAGCGATCGGGCCGTATTCACAGGCCGTGAAAGCCGGAAATTTCATCGTTACCTCGGGTCAGATCGCCCTGGATCCTGAAACGGGAACGCTGGCCGGAGACGATATCGAGGCACAAACGAGACAGGTTATGCGTAATCTGAAGGAAGTCCTTGGCGCCGCCGGTTCAGGATTCGGTAATGTCGTTGAAACCCTTATTTTTTGTACCGATCTTTCCGAGTTCGAAACCATTAACAGGATTTACGGCGAGATAATGGGCGGGCATAAACCGGCGCGTTCGACCATCGGGGTTGCCTCGCTTCCGAAAGGCGCAAAGATCGAAATGAGGATGGTCGCTTTTACGGAAGCGTGACGGGGATACGATCGATGATCTATGTGGGTATAATCGGCGGAAGCAGCTGCAGGTCTGAAACACGAAGGCGGGCATTGGAGACGGGTAAACTGATCGCAGGAGAAGGCTGGACACTCGTCTGCGGCGGTATGGGCGGCGTCATGGAGGCGGCATGCGAAGGGGCCCGGAAGGCCGGCGGTGTGACGATCGGTATTCTTCCGGGAGAAAGCGGGACGGCTGGCAATCGGTATCTTTCCTACAGAATCGTGACCGGGATGGGGCACCTGAGGAACGGGGTGGTCGTGCGGTCCAGCGATGTGATTGTTGCGTTCGAGGGAAGCTACGGGACGCTGAACGAAATCGCGTTTGCCAATATAACGGGGGTGCCCGTGATCGGATTCGGCAGCTGGAAGATCGAACCGGCCGGCGATGGCGATTCCCGCCCGTATATCAGGGAAGTGGGAACACCAGCCGAGGCCGTCTCCGCCGTCAGGGAAATACTCGGCATGTGACGAAAGAAGCGAAAACTGTTTTGAATCGATCGATATCGTGATACCCGCTATGATTCCGGGTCGAGGAGGTGAAATCCCGTTTCCCTGTCATGTGTTCGCGTGCCGCAGTTTCCGCTTATCTCGAGAAGGATCACTTCCGCCACTTTCCAGGTATCGATGCCGGGCCTGATGCAGCCGGTGAGTGTTGTTTCCTTTCTTCCGAACGCGGCGTGCGCGTGAAGGACGGGGGTTCCTGCGTCATTCGGAAAGATGGTCCCGATCCCGACGACTTCATGCACATCATGTAATTGAAAGAGCATCGGTTCGGGCGGCATGACCTTTCCGTCTTTCGGTCCCGACACGATCCGGCTTCCTTCCCCGATTCCACCCAGGAAAAAGCAGATGCCCCGTTTGATGTAATGTTTCGCCGCGAACTCCTCGATAATACCGGGAAGCCTGTCTCCATCCTCGAGTCTGATAACGAACAACCTGCCGATAAAACCCTGGGAATACTTCATGTTCTGCCTCAAAACGACGACGTTATCATTCTGGAATCATTGATTATTTCTTTCAGCAGCTGTTTATTTTTATCCGTAATATTCCAGAATTGTATGCCGGCGGCGTTTGTACTATAGGATAACGGCCTGCTCCACATCACTTTGCCGTAGGTGAGTATCTTTCTGTTTTTGGGAAAGGTAAGGGTAAGGATAAAAATACTGCCTGAGGGAATTTTTTCATCCGTCAGGATACAAATTCCCTCATGGTTGACGTTTCTAGTTTTTGCCTTTCCGTGAATCGAATAATCGACGGCCACATCTATACTGTACCGTTTCAATCTTCGCTTTTCGTGTTTCCGATTTCTGTTCTCCTCAATATACAGCCGCAGCGGATAATCGCCGGTCTGGGAGATCTTGAAAAACTTGAGTCCGTATTCAAACCGGTCATCGATGAGTTTCTTTTTACGTACAATCATACCCTGCGCCTGGACGTCCGCACCGGAAGGAAGTCCGATATCAAGGACTAGTGCGGTGCCGGCTGGAAAATCCCTTTCCGTCATAATGCATATTCCGCCCTGACTGATATCTTTCACGTCCGCCACGGCGTCCTCGGCATATTGCACTTTTTTCGGAAGCGGCACCCTGAAGAAATATCGCCTTTCTTTTATTGAATCGGTTTGCTTCATGGTTTTTCCATCCATACTATTGTAACAGATTATACGGATTATTTCAAATATAATATGAAATTGTTTCAGATGAAGAGTGAAATTACCCGGGTACCTTGAAAAATCAACCTTGAAAATAAGGACAAGACCGGCGGACTCGTATAGCGGTTGCGGAATGTCCGGAGGAGAGGCGCCGATACCGAATTTCGCGTATATTGACGGAGACTCGTAAAAATATTATCATTTTTTTATCGTATTCTTGGAATCGATTTTCACTGCCGGATTTTATAATACCTACAGATGCCCGGTATCGCCTCCCGTTCAAAACCGGCGGCATGAGGCGGCGGTGAAAGGGTTATCGGAAAATCCAATGAAAGGAGTCCCTGTATGGTGACGCAAAAGCGGATACTTGCGATCTGTATTGTCGTCTTTTGTCTCGCGTGTGTCGAGGAGGACCGTGCTTTGCTTTCGGAAGCCGAGCAGAAGCGGTTTGAAGAGGCGGCGGGTTCGGGGTGGACGATTCACGCGGAGGACGATGCGGTCGTCATAACGAGTATGCGTCCCTTCTGGTTTTATAACGGGGTCAGCCTCCCGTATATGACGGAAGGGGAGTTGGAAGCGTATATCCTGGAAAGCGGCAGAAAGGATTATTATGAAATCACCCTCAGATTCGTCAGACAGTGGACGGAGGAGGAAATCGATGTTGCCGGGAAGACGAACGAAGCGATTTACCGTGAAATCGGTGGATTGCGGGAAAAGCACAGACTGGGTCACCTGACGCCGAACAAGGAAAACTCATTTTTCCCCGAAACTGAAGCGGACAAAGAGAAGATCGAATCGTACGAACGTGACCGCGATCTACTTGAATCCCGTCTGATCGATATTCCCGTGTTTAAAAGTGAATTCCATTCTGTCTATATAACGGACAACCGTATGGGGTTCGAGGCGGTGTGGAGTGACGAGACGCCGCTAATCGATTTTTCCGTGATTTTCGAACATCATTGAAAGGAAGCCCGATGAAAGAAACGGTAAAGGAAACAATCAGTTTTTATGACAACATAGCCGAGCGGACATTCGCGAACTGGAAGGACGACCGGACTCTCCTTCCGGTACTACAGGGAATGCTCTCCCGCCTGCCGGACAGACCCCACATCCTCGATCTGGGATGCGGTACCGGCGTCGAATCCAGACGGCTTGTCGATAACGGGGCGGACGTGACCGGTGTGGATCTGAGCGAACGCTCGATCGGTTTCGCACGGGGCCATGTGCCGGAAGCGGAGTTTATCATCGCCGATATTCTGGATATGGCGTTCAGTGAAAACACATTCGACGGTGTTCTGGACGCGGGAACCCTCTTTCATTTTACCGGGGAGGATCAGGATATTATTCTTGCCAAGATCGCCTGTGCCCTCAAGGAAAACGGAATCTTTCTCTCGTTTTATCCGTGCGGTGATTCGGAAGGTATGCAGGAAATAGAGGTCGATCATGTCGTTTACAAGCGGTATGTGCGGCATTGCACGCACGATGCCTGGATAGAACAGGTCATGAAGCACGGTTTCAGGAAATATCATAAAGTGGAGTTCGAGTACCATACATTCAAGGCCACAGAGTTTTATGCCTGATAACGCAAAGGACCGGGAAAAGTGACGATAGCAGTCGGGTTGAGCGGAGGCATCGATTCGTCGATTGCCGCCTGTCTTCTCCGTGATCAGGGCCACGAGGTGATCGGTCTTACCATGAAACTGTATGACGGAACCGGAACGAAACTCGCTAAAAAAACGGCCTGTTTCGGACCCGGGGGTGAAGATAATATCGAGGATGCGCGCCGGCTTTGCCGGTCGCTCGGAGTACCCCATCATGTGATCGATCTGTCCCGGGAATATAATGAAACGGTGCTTGCCTACTTCAGAGAGGAATATCTAAGGGGAAGAACGCCGAATCCCTGTTTGAAGTGCAACCGGCACATGAAATTCGGTCTCCTGATAGAAAAGGCGTGGGCGTCCGGGATACGTTTCGATAAGTATGCAACCGGCCATTACGCCCTGACGGTGTATCATCCGGAAACGGGCAGATACCTCCTGAAAAAGGGGGTCGATGTTAAAAAGGAACAGTCCTATTTTCTCGCCCTTTTGCGTCAGGAACAGCTCGAACGAGCCGTGTTTCCCCTGGGCGGTTTGACGAAAGACGACGTCAGGCGGATGGCCCGGGAAAAGGGGCTTCCCGTTCTGGCAAAGAAAGAAAGCCAGGATTTTTACCGGGGAGATTATGCCGATCTTTTTGAAAAACGGCCGGAGGCAGGCGATATCGTGGATAAAAACGGGACGATTCTGGGGAAACACCGCGGCATCTGCTTCTACACCATCGGCCAGCGGCGGGGACTCGGCGTATCCCACAGCGAACCGCTTTATGTCGTCGGCATCGATAAAGCGGCGAACCGTATCGTTGTCGGGACGGAAGGAGACCTGTACAGTGAGGGCCTCATCGCGAGGAACCTCAACTGGATTTCGATGCCGGGGCCGTGCGGCGGCCCCCTGCGGCTCAAGGCCAGAATCAGGTACCTGCACACCGAACAACCGGCGACGGTGACGGCATATGAAGCCGCCGGAATAGCGGGTGACGGCGCATTGAAAACAGGGACCGCGGATGAACCCTCCGGTGCCGGTATGCCGGTCAGGGTCGTCTTCGACCGGCCGCAGCGGGCGGTCACACCCGGACAGTTCGTCGTCCTTTACGACGGGGATACGGTAGCGGCGGGGGGGATCATCGAGCGGTCCTTCTGAGCCGGAATTCCTCATTTGTATGGAAAAGCGCAACAAAAGGGTATATACTCATAGAAAAGGGGATGGTCTATGAAAAGAATAACACCGCTGCTCCCGGCACTATTCCTTTTGGGGACGGTCCTGGTGAACAGTATCGGTGCGGAAAACCTGTTCGAAGTGAAATATGCGGCCGGGGACAAGTACAAGATAACGGAGGTATCCGACCTCAGGAAGTACGTGAACAAAAAATACGAGGGGTTCGTGTACCGCCAGGTCCGCGGCATCATGGACGTACTGCCCGCAAAAGGCGGCGGGTTCAGGGTGGACGGCCATTTTTACGTGTTCGAGGAAACAAAGCGTGACACACGGCTGATCGCCAACCAGATCGATACGGTCGTTCCCTCATCGTTCACGATCACCCCCGACGGCCGTTACACGATTTCCGAAGCGGAATTTTACCCGCAGACAAGGGATTTTCCCGTGTTTCCCGACAAGCAACTGAAAAAGGGCGACAGCTGGCGGGCGTACGGCGTGCGTTATGTCGAACCGCTCCGCGACGGTGTTTTTACGAGGGTCAAGTTTTACTGCGAATATGTCTACCAGGGTGAGACGACCCTGGGAAAAGGGAAATATCACCTTATCACGGCCCAGTACGCCCTTCGCTATAAAAGGGGCGATGACCCGAAAGGGGACCCGCGGTTGAAATCGATCGATTACGCGGGACACAAAGTGAGCATCTATTTCGATACCGAATCGAACAAGCCCGTGTTCATGCGGGATGCCATTATCGAGAACCTGGGCGGTGAAGTATACACCTTTACCGACGGGAAGGAGATCGCGTTCAAAGGGGTCATCCTTACCTGGTTCGACATGATCGAAATCATGGACAAGGAACAGGTCGTTGACGATATCGAGGTCGTCCTCAAGGAGGATGACATCGAGGATGTGAATATCGATGAGACCGATGAAGGGGTGAAACTCACCCTCAACAATATCCATTTCGTTCCCGATCAGGCGGTGATCCTGCCCGAGGAAAAAAAGCGGCTCGAGGCACTCGCCGGGACGCTCAAAAAGATTAAGGATAGAAGCTTCCTCGTTATCGGACACACGGCGCTCTGGGGAACGGAGAAGGAGCAGTACGACCTTTCGGTCAAACGCGCGAAGGCCATCGTCGACTACATGGTGTCAAAGGGGATCGAGGCGAAGCGCTTCCTCTATGAAGGCCGCGGCGCAAGGGAACCGGTCGCGCCGAACGATACGGAAGAAAATATGCGGAAAAACCGTCGTGTGGAGATCGTGATCCTGGAAGATTAAGCGTGAGATCCGCCGCACCCCGCACTTTTTTCACGGTATATATTTATTTACCATACATGGATGTACATCCCGGTGCCCGGTTTCGTCGCTTTTTATCTTGACCTTGACGGGTGTGATGTGCTAAAAGGTGTAATTATGCCGGAGTGGTGGAATTGGCAGACACAGGGGACTTAAAATCCCCCGGCTTTAAAAGCTGTACCGGTTCAAGTCCGGTCTCCGGCATCAGCTTTCTTTCTCTTTTCCGTTTTCTTCAATCATCGGCTGCAGGGAATCGGACTTTCCTTCAATGTGTTTTTCCTCTTTTATATGCAGGTCGAGTTGGGGGAAAGGAATCCGGATGTTTGCCGCCTTGAACTGTTTCCATATTTCGAGGTTGGTCCAGGCCATGGCTTCGTATTTATTTTTCGCGTGCCGTATCCATGTCCGCAGCTCGACGAGAATTCCCGAATCCTGGAAATCGACGACCCTGTACTCGGCCGTGGGCTTTGAAATCGCAAAGGGATTTTGGGCGGCAAGGGCGAGGAGCACTTTGCCCGTGTACTCGAGATCGGTTTCGTAGGAGACCTGCACCCTGTTGACGATGATGATGATCGGGTCTTTATACGAATAGTTGTGAATGCTGTTGGCGATAAGCTGCGAGTTCGGTACGATGATCGTTTCATTGGTGAGGGTGTCGACGACCGTCGAGAGCATCCGTATCTGTAACACCTTGCCCTCGATATTGTTGACGATGATCCTGTCCCCTTCCTTGACTGGGCGTTCGAAGAAGATGACGAGTCCGGAAAAGAAATTGGATACGATGCCCTGAAGCCCGAATCCGACCCCGATACCGAGCACCCCGAAGAGGACGGCAAGGGAGGAGAGGTCGATGCCGATGATCGACAGCCCGAGGATGAGGCTGATGATAAAAAAGCCGTAGCGTATGAGTTTCGAAACGGAGAATTTCGTGGATTCGTCGATTGAAAGGTTGGTGAACAGCGACCGGTCGAGCACCCGCTTGATCCTTTTGGAGATGAACGAGGCGAGGAAAAAGATGGGAATGGTGAGGAACACGGTGATGATCGATATCCGTGTTGAACCGGATGAATAAAAGGGCGTGGCAAGGATCCGCCAGAAGCCCTTGACGTAATTGAAAAACTCTTCGCCCAGAAAAGCGACAATGATCATGACAAAACCGATAAAAAGCAGAACGCGCAGCAATCGTTTGATGATTTTAACCACCCGTTCCTTCATTTCCGACACCGGCTGTTCCGGTCTGAGTATGAGTTTTTTGATCACGATCATGATAATATTGTAGAGAATGAACGTCCCCAGCAGGGGGAGAATGACACGCAGCAGGAGATCGAGGGGGGCGAAAAAGAGCGTGGTTTCTCCGAAGGTGACGGGGGTGGTGAAGAACGAGGCAATTTGTTCGAACATACCTTTAATTTCGGCATTATTTGTGTGCGCATAAATCCCGCGTGGAAAGATTTTCCACGGACAGCCCGATAGGCCGGGCCGGGACTACCTGATACCCAGGTACTGAAGCAGCATAAGTATCCCGTAGATCAGGGGAAGATGCGCGCAATAGATGACGAGGGAATGCCTTCCCAGAAAGGCAAGGCCGTGCACGGGAAGAAAACATTCGGTGCCGGGGAGGGGAAACGTCCGTTCTCCACCTTTATAGAGGATGTTGCCGATAAAGAGACCGATCGGGACGAACGAGAACCAGGGCAGGAGGGGAAGGTAATCGACCGGATAATAATTCTCCGGTCTGAATCCGAGCCAGAGCAGCCAGTAGAAATCGAATCGGTATAACCCCAGAAGAATTCCGGCGCCGAGAACACCGATGCCGAGAAAAAGGTTCAACCAGGTATATCGGAGGAGGGGAAACGCGAGAATAATGGAGACACCGATCAGGTGAAGAATACCGAAGAGGACCGCACGGTCTTTCAGGACGACAAAGGTGACGATACTGATCACGCATCCGACGGCCGCAATAGTAAGTCCGCGGAAGAGGAATTTTCTGAAAAGGGCGGGGGGGGTGAGGCGGTCTTTTACCCTGTTGTAACTGAGGGTGAGCGATATGCCGACGATGACGAGAAACGAAGCCGCAATACAGCGGGGGAAAACCCACCAGAAGCCCTCATGGATATCGAAATCCAGATATTCGAACATCACGAGGTTATACATGACGTGAAAGAAAATCATGAGTATGATCGCGATTCCGCGCACGGCATCCACTTCCCGGTAACGTTTCATGAGACAGTTGTATACTTTCTTCCGAAAAGAATCAAGGCGGCCGGCGCATCGGCGGATACGGTCCGGCGTTATAATAATAATCCTGCGTCCCTTCTCCCTTTTGTGATTTTATGATAATAATAAAGGAAGAAAAGAGCCTTCTTCGGGCCGGATGAGCAGATAAAGAAAGGATGAAACAGGTTTATCATGATCATGGAAGCGTTTGTTCTCGGAACGGGCGGGATGATGCCCCTCGTGGGGCGGAATCTCACATCGGTGTTGATCCGGCGGGAAGGGGAGCTTTTTCTCTTTGACTGCGGGGAAGGGACACAGGTCGCGATACGGAAACTCAATATCAAGTGGAAAAAAATATCCGTCATATTCGTTTCGCATACCCATGCCGATCATGTGACCGGCATCCCCGGGATTCTCATGCTCTCCTCCCAGGTGGAACGCGAGGAACCCCTGACCATTATCGGACCGCCCAAGATCAGGGAATACGTGGAAGAGAATTGCAGAATCCTCGAAATGTTCATCAACTATAAAATCATCGTGAAGGAGATTACGCAGCCGGGCTGCGTGTACGAGGGCGACGGGTTTCACGTCAATGCCTTCTGGCTCAGCCATTCGAGGCCCTGCATGGGGTACACCTTCGAGGAAGAAAAACGGCCCGGCGTCTTTTATCCGGAAAAAGCCCTGGAACTCGGTATTCCGAAAGGCCCGCTCTGGTCGCGGCTTCAGCACGGCGAGGAGGTCCTCCTCGACGACGGAAGAACCATCCGTCCCCTTGACGTGACGGGCGAGAAGCGAAGCGGGAGAAAGATAAGCTTTATCACGGACACGGTGTACCGGCCGGAGTTCGCGGGCCATATCGCGGAAAGCGACCTTCTGTTTTGCGAAGGGATGTTCGCCGAAGACATGGCCGATAACGCGGCCGAAAAAAAACACCTCACGGCCCGCCAGGCCGCCAGGATCGCCCTCGAGGGGGGCGTGAAGAAGATGGGGCTCATCCATTACAGCCCGCGGTACACGAGAAAGGAACTCAAGAAACTGCTCGCCGAGGCGGGCGAGGTATTTCCCCGCACGTTTTTGACAAAGGACCACCAGGTCATGGACATACCTTATGAAGAAGACTGATATCGGGTCCGTAAAACGAATGCTCCTCAGGGCGCAGTCCAGGACAGCGCCCGCACACGCCTCCGAATACTGCGGGCTGCTCGACAGGGTCAACGCCGTTCTTGAATCCGAAGATCCCCGGACGAGACCGCGAGACACAAAGGGACTCCCCGGGGGAATCGTCTACCTCGGACACGACCGGCGGACCATCATCGTCCCCGACCTCCACACCCGGCTCGGTTTCCTCAATACCGTTCTCACTTCCGGGGACGGACTCGCATTGTCCCTGCTCGCGGAGGGGCGGCTTCAGGTCGTCTGCCTCGGCGACGGGCTGCACAACGAACAGAACATACAGCGCTGGCTTTTAGCATATAACGAATACGAACACGGTTTCCGCGACCACCGCTTCATGGACGAGGAGATGGCGGAGGGGCTCGGACTCATGGAAGCGGTGATGGAGCTGAAATGCACCTTCCCGGACGGCTTCCATTTCCTCAAGGGCAACCACGAGAATATCGCCAATGAGACCGGGAACGGGAATTACAGTTTCTACAAGTACGCCGAAGAAGGGGCGATGGTGACCGCGTACGTGAAAAAGGTCATGGGGAAGGAGTTTTTCAATGCGTATTACCGCTTTGAAAAAAACCTCCCCCTCTTCGCCGCGGGCCGCAATTTTCTCACCTCCCACGCGGAGCCCGCGCGGTTTTTTTCCGAAGACGAGATCATCGAATACCGGCGGAACCAGGAAGCCGTTTACGGACTCACCTGGACGCCGAACAACAAGGCCAAAGCGGGAAGCGTGGAAACGATGCTCGACCATTACATCGCGGAGGAGAACAGGGAGGAGGCGTATTATTTCGGCGGCCACAGGCCGGTGAGGGGGCTTTTCGGCAAACGGGCGCACGGGAGATACATCCAGATACACAACCCGGACCGGTACGTCGTGGCCGTGATAAAGGAGTCGGGCGGGATTGACCTCAAGCAAAGCATCATGGGACTGGACGACGGAAAATATATCGGCATTTGAGGCATCGGTATTGCTTTTTTTTCAAAACAAGCTATAATGAAAACGGGTTTCGATAAAACCTTTAACTCACACGGTCCGCGCCAGCCTGTTTCGGCGGTGGCACGGGTCACGACCGGGAAGGAGACAAGGGACGGGGGCCCGTCTTGACAGCCCGTTTAAAAAAAAGAGGTTAACGGGGTATGGCGAGGTTTGCGCCAAAATGGCCGCGGTACAGGGTTTGAGACGATTGCCGGGAAACCTTTTGCAAACTAATGTGAGAAAATGGAATTTCACACGGAGCGCACGAAGGACACAGAGGAAGATAATTAAAATTATTTCTTTGGTAAAGCCGTAGCTGTTCAAAGCTAATTAAAATTTTTCTCTGTGCGCCCCGTGAGCTCAGTGTGAAATTTTTTAAATTTTTTAAAAAATTCCGAGAGCCGCAACACCGGAGGCGGGATACCGGATGACAGGTACAGGAGCGGAAGAAGGCGGGCGGTATTATGTCATTTTACTCCGGGAGATATTGATTAACATAAGCAAACCACCTGCTTTCAGACTGTTTGAAAACTTGTTGCCTCCGGAAACCGGATACAGTGTATATGTCTGCGGATTGACAAGGTCGTTATTTGAAATACCGGATTTTTCATGAAAAGTGCTTGACTTTTCATGAAAAATAAGTACATTGCTTATAATAGAGAGGTGATATTATGGCAATTCTGCAAGTTCGCGATCTTGACGACAGATTATATGCTTCATTAAAAGCTATTGCAAAAAGTGAAAATAGATCTATCAGTCAGGAAGTAATTTCTATTATAGAAAAGTATCTTTCAAATCCGGCAATTTATAAAAGTAACCCGACAAGAGAATTCATATCACTTTCCGGCGCATGGGAAGATGATCGAAATGCAGATGAAATAATTGATTCGATAAGGAAATCCCGTAAAAATTCAAAAAGACTAAAAAAAGAAAATGGCATATTTGATTGATACCGATATCATTATTTACAGCATTAAAGGTAATTCCGTTGTTCATGATCATTTTTTGATAAATGAGAATATACCAAAATCGATTTCGGTGATTACATATGGAGAATTATTATTCGGTGCCAAAAAATCACAAAATTATGAAAAAAATATCGCTGTCGTTTACAGGATCAAAGAATTATTCCCGATAATAGATATTGACAAAGCGATAATTGAAACATTTTGTGAATTGAAAGTAAATTTACAAAAAGCAGGTTCACCAATTGATGATTTCGATTTATTGATAGCATCAACAGCTCTTACAATGAATTATACACTTGTTACGAATAATGAAAAACATTTCAATAAAATAAAAGGATTAAAACTGGAAAATTGGTCCGGGAAATAAATAACGGGCAGCACATTATATTTCACATCATACAAGCTGCGTCGCTATCGATTCATGGTCTTATGAACATGTTCCTTCTCGATGCTACGGTAAACGTCTTATATGCTTTGAACGAACTCCTCGGATAACTTCACGGTTGTTCGCGATGAGATCCGAATAACAGGCCGGCGGGAAAGCGGGGTGGATGTACGTGTATACGGGAACGTTCATGTCATCAACGCAGCAAGACGAATGAAATTCAGGCATATGTCGGTACAAAAGGTACAGGTACGATAAAGCGTACGCCGGACAGTCCGGCATTGAACAAAGCGGATTTTGATGAGGGTGATACGGAGAAGTAAGGATATACGAACATGGTTCGGATATACATCCGGATTGTATGGATATGCGAAGCATGTTCGTATATGAAGAAGATGAGCAAAATTTCGCTTCGCTCCATTTTGCTCATCGGGGCGGCGGGCAAGCCCGCATGACGGGCGGTGGCGAAGCGCCACACGCCCATCATGCGGGTTGACGAAATTGCACTCCGGCCAGCTTCGCCACCCCGCCATCCCGTTGTACTCAATTTGGCCATTATGAATAAAATGTATTAATAGCTTGACAAATGTATTCAAAAATATTATCCTGTATTCAGAGGTGATTTATGTCCAAAACAGTAACTTTACGTATAAATGATGAGCTTTTTAATAGGTTAAAATCGCATGCTGAGGAAGAGAATAGAACTCTATCAAATTTTATAGAAACTGCAGCATTAAGATATATAGAAGAAATTGATCTCATCGATGATTTTGAAATGCAAGAGATATTAACTAATGAATCATTGTTAAAACGCCTTAAAAAGGGAAGTGAAGATGCCCGAAAGAAAAGAGGGCGTTTTGCCAAAGTATAAAATATTTGAAACAGACCAATATTTACATAATCTTTTAGAAATTAGTGAAAATATACAAAATAAAATTAGTAAGAAAATAAGTAATTATGTTTATAAGCAGCTTTCTGAAAATCCATATTATGGTAATAATATAAAAAAATTGAGAAACTATTCTCCAGAAACATGGCGATATCGAATTGGCAATTTTCGTATGTTCTATGAAATAGATGAGAAAGAAAAAATAGTATTTATAGTTGCAATAGATCTAAGAAAAGATGCTTATTAACCATGATAAAGCGGCGTACAACAGCGTATATATACTCCGTTCCCGTTGGTCACTTCGGGCTCCGCCACATTTTCACCTCTACTAACGCTATGGTGAAAACGTTATATATACACGGAACGATGTAACCGTCAATTTCAACCCGTCAGGATTTTTCTTCGGTAATCAGCTTCGGATCGATACGATGAGGAAGGAGATTTCTTAGCTGTTC